>JAAYLO010000328.1 GCA_012521855.1 Halanaerobiaceae bacterium | reverse complement strand
GTTGTAGCCAGAATCTTATGTAGTGCAGGTGTAGGTAAGGATGACTATATTCAGGTAGCTTATGGGTATGGTCTATTTACCGGCGGATTGGGAATCCATTATGGCAGTGAAAAGATAGGTGCCACTGTTATTCCTATCTCAGGCGGTAATACCAGAAAACAGATTCAACTGATGCAGGATCTGGGCAGTACTGTTCTGGCCTGTACACCATCATATGCTTTATACCTGGCAGAGGCTATTGATGAAATGGATGTGGACAGGGACCGGTTAAAGTTACGGGTTGGTATTTTTGGAGCTGAGCCATGGACAGATAATATGAGGAAAATGGTAGAAGAAAGATTGAGGATCAGGGCTATTGATATATACGGCCTGAGTGAAGTTATAGGCCCGGGGGTTTCAAGTGAATGTGAATATCAGGACGGGCTCCATATAAATGAAGACCACTTTATACCTGAAATAATTAATCCTGAAACCCTGGAAGTACTGCCGGAAGGGGAGGAAGGAGAACTGGTATTTACAGCTGTAACCAAAGAGGGCCTGCCTATTATAAGATACCGGACCAGGGATTTATCGCGGTTGAATTATGAAAAATGCCGTTGCGGCAGGACTCTGGTCAGAATGGAAAAATGTCTGGGCCGTAGTGATGACATGTTAATAATCCGGGGTGTAAATGTCTTTCCTTCCCAGGTTGAGAGTGTTTTACTTGATATGAAGGAGATAGAGCCTCATTACCGTCTGATTGTTGACAGGGTTAATAATCTGGATGTACTGGAAATTGAGGTTGAAGTTAGAGAGGAATTCTTTTCAGACCAGGTAAGGAAACTGGAAGAGCTGACGGAAAAGATCAAAAGGAATCTCGAGAGCACCCTGGGGCTCAGTGCAAAGATAAAATTGGTAGAGCCAAAGGCTATTGAAAGAAGTGAAGGGAAAGCTGTCAGAATAATAGACAGACGTAAATTAACATAAAATTAAGAGGAGGGTAAAAAAATGATTATTAAACAATTATCTGTTTTTCTGGAAAACAAATCCGGACGCCTGACAGAGCTTACTGAAACACTTGGACAGGCAGGTATAAATATGTCGGCATTATGTATTGCTGATACTTCGGAATTTGGTATTATCAGAATAATGGTTTCTGATCCTGAGGAGGCACTCAGGGTTCTCAGGGAAAAAGGGTTTACTGTAAAATTAACAGATGTTATCTGTCTGGAAATACCGAATAAACCAGGTGCACTGGCCAGGGCACTTAAAGTTTTGTCAAGAGAAGGGATCAGTGTTGAGTATATGTATGCCTTTTCAATGAATGAGAAGTCTTTAATTGTTATAAGGACTGAAGATATTGAAAATACCATTGAATTATTGAAGAAAAATGATGTTGAACTTCTCGGCGCTGGAGAGCTGTACAATACATAAGTATTTATAAAATAAAGTGTTTTAATATAGTAAAGAATAATAGTAGTATTTTTGTTAGGGGAGTGTAAGGGTTTGCAGAAATTTGGGCGGAGAATTATTTTATTGATATCAATGACTGTTCTCTTTTTCCTGATCGGAGTTTTAGTCTGGGATTTTACGACTCCGGGACAGATCTTATTACCTACCAGAATATTAAGGATTTTATCTGATGTGGAACAATTGCGTGATTTTATCTTACAATATGAGTTTTTTGCTCCATTGGTTCTCTTTTTGCTACAGATAATACAGGTACTTATATCGCCGATCCCGGGAAATGTTACCATGATAATCGGCGGAAGCTTATTTGGAGTATATTATGGTTTATTGATTAACACATTATCTGTATATCTGGGGTCTATTATTGCTTTTTACCTTGGGAGAAAGTTCGGCAAACCGCTTGTTATCAGACTCGTTGGCGAAGGGGTTTACCAGAAATATAATAAAGTCTTTGAGGAAAAGTACCTGCTCAGTCTTTTCATGATCTTTCTTTTTCCGTTTTTCCCTGATGATGCTCTCTGTTTACTGACGGGTATCTCATCAATACCCACCAGTATCTTCCTCTTGCTTTTGATAGTGGGAAGATTCCCGGGGATACTGGGAAGTACATTAATAGGTGCAGGCTTACTGGAGTTGTCTATCCGTGAAGGGATAGTTATTGGAATATTATGTGTTGCAGTTTTGATAATATCTATAGTTTACGGCAGGAAGATTGAGAGCTGGCTTTTTAGCAAAGTATTTAAGAAAAAAGAGAAGCAGTAAAAGGATATCTCCATTTTTTATAGAATTATATATATAAGTATTTTATTTATTGAAAAAGGGTTTTTTTAATGAAAAATGGAGGTATTTTGATGCTTGAAGCTAATGATGCCTATCTCCAGATTCCGCTTAATATTTTTCTTGACAGGAGATTGAAGGCAGATGATATTGTGCTCTTAACTTCCTTTTTTTTTCTAAAGAACAAAGAAGATAAAAAAGAAGAAGACAGTGTTTTAGAATTCAGGGTAGATTTCTTACTTAACAGGCTGGGAATTACAAGAAATCAGTTTGAGTTTACCCTTAAAAGATTAGAAAACTTTAGCTGGATCAGTGATGTAAGGGATAAAGCCGGAGGTTATAAGGAGATAAGAATAAATATACCTGAGCTTAGTCAGGAGGTCTATGAACAGCCTGGCAGCAGAATTGCCAGATCGTGGAACAAATATTTTGGGAATAGAATGATCAAATATGAAGATGTTCAGGAACTCAAAAAATTTGTTCTTGACGGGATGGAAGAAGAGCTTGTATTAAAGGTTATGGAGTTCAGCGGACTGAGGGCTGAAGGAAGTCCATTTCACTATGCTAAGGCAGTATTAATGGATCTTTACAGCCGAGGTGTACTGACAGTCAGTGATTTCGATAAGCATGAGAGAAAAGGTGGTTCAGATAATGGACAACATGTTTCAAAAACTTATAGAGGCAAGGAAAAAGGAGTTACAGGAAAAAGCGGGAAAGAATACAGAGAAGACGACTATAGATAAATCAAAATACTATACAGAAGAAGAAGCTGTTGAAAAGATCTACCAGGTTTTATTGGAAAAAGCCAGGATACCTAAGGAATATATTAATTGCTCTTTTTCTAATTTTGATCTGGATTTTATGCCGGAAAATAAACCAAAGGTAGAAGAACTGAAACAATTTGCTGTAAATTATCATGAATACTTTAGAAAGCCGGGGAATCCCCAATCAGTACTAATATACAGTAAAGGTAACGGCTGCGGGAAGACCCATATTGCAGTAAGTACGGGCAAATTAATATTATGGGAATATGCTAAAGTTTTGTATAAAACTGATCCTTTTAAGTATAGTATCAGGGGGGTCATAAATGATGAATTAGCCAGTATGAATGCACCGGTTTTTTTTATGAGTGAGAAAAAATATATCTGGTGCAGAAAAAGATTTACTACTGATAATGAAGATATTATCAAATATGTATCTGATTGTGAAAAAGCATTTACCAGGTCAGAAATAATAATCTATGATGATTTGTTTAGATCACGGGATACGGATTTTTTCTTTGATGAACTCGAGGGCATTATCTCCCAGAGATATGATGATAATAAGTCTTTTATATTTACGACCAATGTAAATGTACTGGCTATAGATCAGGATGATCCAGAGCAAAATCCTTTTTATGACCGTGTTAAGCAAGGCAGCTATCTGTTATCGAGAATTGAAAAGATGACAACCCCTTATTATTACAAATTTCATGATTATAAAGATTATCGTGTCAAAGGGGTATTTTAGTTAGAATTTCTGCTATTAATTTGAGGGAGGTATCTTGAGATCAATGTTAAGCAGAACCGATGTTTTGAGAAAGTTGCTTGAAATTCGCAAACTGGTTTATAATAAAGAGCTGACCCTGAAAAATCCTCCATCTATTGAGGATATAAAAATAAAGAAAGAGTTAGATGGATTAATTATAGAGGTTATCGGTGATTTTTTATCTGAAAGTGACCGGGAATTTGTTGATAAAATAGTTTTGAAATTTATCTGTGGTGAGATTACGATAGAAATGGCTTTAGTAGCAATTAAGGAAATTGTAATGGCATATTATACAGAGGAAAAGGGATATAATAAATCATATCAAATAGAAAAAGAGAAAAATTACGAGAAAAAACTGGCGGGGTATTACCAAAAAAGATATCGCTGACACAGGGGTTAAATTAATTGCTTGACAATACAGGAATGATGTGCTATTATAGTACTTGCCTTGAGCAGGGAAGCCTGAAAGACCGGCTGGCCCGTGGTTTACTATGCGAAGGTGGCGGAACTGGCAGACGCGCTAGACTTAGGATCTAGTGGGAATCCCCGTGCGGGTTCAACTCCCGCCTTTCGCACCATAGTGAAGATAGTAACCCCGATTTATGGTTGAAGCCATGTCGGGGCTTATATTTATGAATATAAGTATTATTAGTTATCTGGATACATAATTATTAAGGAGGCATTGTTATGGAGGTAGCAAAAGAAATACTTGAAGGAAATAAGGTGCAGTTAAAAGTAGAGGTTGAAAAGAAAAGGGTTAATGATGCTCTGGATAAAGCATTTAGGAAAATTGCAAAAGAAGTTGTCATTCCCGGTTTCCGTAAAGGAAAGGTGCCCAGAAAAGTACTGGAATCACGGTATGGAAAGGAAATACTTCATCGTGATGCCTTTGATTTTCTTGTTCCTGAGGCTTATAATGAAGCAATTAAGATTGCAGAAATAGAACCCATTGACCAGCCAGTGATTGAAGATTTTTTTATTTCAGAAAATGAGCCGGCTACTTTTACTGCAGTGGTGGAAGTAAAGCCTGTGGTAAAACTGGGTGATTATACCGGACTTGGAATTGAAAAAGAAAAAGTTGAAGTAAGTGCTGAGGATATAGAGAATGTCCTGAAAATAAGACAGGAACAGCATGCTGAACTGGTAAGCGTTGAAAAGGAAGTAGTGGAAAAGGGAGATTTTGTTATTATTGATTTTACTGGTTTTATTAACGGAGAAAAATTCCCCGGCGGTTCAGCTGAAGAGTATACACTTGAGATTGGTTCAGGTTCTTTTATACCCGGCTTTGAAGAACAGTTAGTCGGGAAAAAAGTAGGAGAGGAAACAGAACTTAAAGTGAGCTTCCCTGAGGATTACCGGGCAGAAAATTTAGCCGGGAAAGAGGCTGTTTTCAAGGTTAATATAAAAGAACTAAAGGTCAAAAAACTTCCTGAACTGGATGATGATTTTGCAAAAGATGTCAGCGATTTTGAAACCCTTGAGGAGCTAAAAGAAGATATAAAAAAGAAACTTCTGGAGCAGAAAGAGAATAGAGCTCAAGTGGAATTTGAAAATAAATTGATAGAGGCTGTTACCAATAATGCTGAAGTAGATGTTCCGGATATACTTATTGAGGACGAACTTGATATAATGTTAGAGAACATGAATTACAACCTATCTCTCCAGGGAATTAATGTGGAACAGTATTTTCAATATATGGGGATTGAAAAAGATAAATGGAGGGAAGAGAACCGGGAAATTGCTAAACAGAGGGCAAAAAGCAATCTGGTATTAGAGGCAATTGCCCGAAAAGAAGGAATTGAGGTAAGTGATGAAGAAATAGATAATAAACTGGCAGAGATGGCCGAAGGAAGTGAAAAAAAGCCGGAAGAAATTAAGGCTTTTCTGCAGTCCAGCGGGCAGCTGCATGGTTTGATTCACAGTATGCAGCTTGGAAAGGTCTATGATTTTTTAGAAAAGAATAATTTAAAAGGATAAAATATTTCCTGCAGGTTTAAATATATTATATTGTGGGAATAATGATTTAATAAGGAGGGAACTAAAAATGCCATTAGTACCAATGGTTGTGGAGCAAACGAACAGGGGAGAACGTTCTTACGACATTTATTCCAGATTATTAAAGGATCGAATTGTTTTTTTAGGTGATCAGGTGACTGATTATCTTGCCAATCTGGTAATTGCCCAATTGCTTTTTCTTGAAGCAGATAATCCTGATAAGGATATCTACTTATATATAAATAGTCCTGGAGGCTCAGCTACTGCAGCACTTGCCATGTATGATACGATTCAGTATATTAAACCAGATGTAGTGACAATATGTATGGGGCAGGCAGCCAGTGCAGGAGCACTGCTTCTGGCATCAGGCGCGAAAGGCAAAAGATATGCCCTGCCTTATTCCAGAATAATGATCCATCAGCCTTCCGGCGGTGCCCATGGCAAAGCAACAGAGGCTGAGATACACATCAAAGAATTGCTGAGGATCAGGGAAATACAGAATGAAATTCTCAGTAAACATACTGGCAGAGATATTGAACAGATCCGCCAGGATGTAGAAAGGGATTATTTTATGTCAGCAGAAGAGGCTGTTGAATATGGTATAATAGATGAAGTGATAACCCGTAACAAGTTGAAGGAGAAGTAACCTTATTAAGAGGTGATATAAATTGTTTAAATTTGGAGATGAAAAGAGTCAACTCAAATGCTCTTTCTGTGGTAAATCACAGGATCAGGTACGTAAGTTAGTAGCTGGTCCAGGTGTTTATATTTGTGATGAATGTATTGAATTGTGTAATGAAATAATTGAAGAAGAATTGAATGATGATCTTGATCTTAGTCTGGAAAATGTACCGAAACCGAGGGAGATAAAAAAGATCCTTGATCAATATGTTATCGGCCAGGAGAGAGCCAAAAAATCTTTATCTGTAGCTGTTTATAATCATTATAAACGGGTGAATTCAAATACGAAGATTGATGATGTAGAATTGCAGAAAAGTAATATCCTGATGATTGGCCCTACAGGATGTGGTAAGACATTACTGGCACAGACCCTGGCAAAGATACTTAATGTCCCTTTTGCCATTACAGATGCTACCTCTCTTACAGAGGCTGGATATGTAGGTGAAGATGTTGAAAATATTCTTCTCAAACTTATTCAGGCAGCTGATTATGATATAGAGAAAGCAGAGAAGGGCATCATCTATATAGACGAGGTCGACAAAATTGCCAGAAAATCAGAGAATCCGTCTATAACAAGGGATGTATCCGGGGAAGGTGTACAGCAGGCCCTGCTGAAGATATTGGAGGGCACTGTGGCCAGTGTTCCGCCTCAGGGCGGCAGAAAACATCCGCATCAGGAGTTTATCCAGATAGATACTACAAATATTTTATTTATTGCCGGCGGGGCTTTTGACGGGCTGGATAAGATCATAAAATCCAGAGTAAGCAATAAAGTAATGGGATTCGGGGCTGATATTCAAAGTAAAGATGACAGAAATCTCGGGGAGACCCTGAAGCAGATTCTCCCTGAAGACCTTCTGCGAT
>JAAYLO010000327.1 GCA_012521855.1 Halanaerobiaceae bacterium | reverse complement strand
GGTTTACCATTCAAGTCCTGTCCTTGAGATAGACGAAAAAGAAGCCGAGCGTTTTGACGAAGGCTTTGAGCCTTGGGAGAAGAAATACCAGCCAAGCCAGGAAGAGTTCTATATTTACAGCCATTCCATTGTCCAGTAAGCTTCCATGAGAGGAATTTGGATACTATGATAAAAGTGGTATTCATGATGGGAGAGAACTTATATTTGTTTGTGGTAAAAAATAACACGGTCCATTCTGGGTCTGCCTACAGCGACGGCCGGAACGGCCTTCTGGTTCAGCTTGATGTTATAGTGTATTAAGGATAGATGCTATTGAGTTAACATGCCCGGGGGGTGTTCTGTTCGAAAATAGAAATATTGGGCTCCGGCGGCTGCATTACTACACCGGTACCTGGATGTAAATGAAGGGTATGCACTCAGGCCAGAGAGAAGGGTATACCTTACAGCAGAACCGGTCCAGCTATTTTTGTGCATGGCCCTGATGTGTTGATAGATACACCTGAAGAAATAAAGGAACAGATCAATCGTTCCAGGATCAAAAAGATCGAGGCAGCCTTTTATTTCCACTGGCACCCTGACCATGTTGCCGGTTTACGGGTATGGGAAACTATGAATCAGGATTTCCGCAATTATCCTGCTGAAAATAAGCTGACAGATCTTTATTTTCCTGAACAGGTCGCCCTGGATTTCAGAAAAATGCTCGGTTACTGGGGACACTTTTTGTTTTTGGAACGGCAAAAGGTAATCAGGATTAATGAAATGAAGGATGTTGATACTGTTATCATAAACGGGACCAGGATTTTGCCTTTCCGCCTGAAAGAGGATTTTGTTTATGCATTTTTGTTTGAAGATGAAGACAGTAAAGTGCTAATAGTTCCGGATGAGTTAAAGGGTTGGGAACCACCTGAATTTGTGAAAAATATCGATCTGGCAGTACTTCCAATGGGAATACTGGAAAAGGATCCATTTACGAATGAACGAAAAATAGATGAAAACCATCCGGTTTTAAAGAGTGAAGCAACATTCGAAGAAACCCTTGAAATTGCCAGGAAGATAAATGCCGGAAAAAAAGTTTTGACCCATATAGAGGAACCAGACGGGATTTCACATGATGAATTGCAGGAATTGGAAAAGGAATTGAAACATCTAAAGATTGAGTTTGCGTATGATACTATGTTTATTGGACTTTAGCTGAGACTTATGATGGGCAGATTCCCCCCAGCAAATGCATCCCCTTTGAAAGATGAAATGATCAGTGAAATTGAAAAAATTACGGCAATACTTGAACAAATCATTCAATCTTTTTTATTCATATCATGCACATCCCTGGAATCCAGGCTGCTGTTTAATGAATATTCTATTCAGGAATAAAGATGAGGCGCAAAAATCAATAATATAGAGATGATTGAAAGGAATAAAATAATATGGATATTGATTTAGCAAAACTGAACTTTAGTTTTACTTCAAAGCCTTTACTCATTGGAGGAAAGGCCATGGATTATTATGGTTTACGAAAATCAGGGGCAGATATTGATCTGGTGGTCTCACGCCAGGACCATAAAGGTCTTATAGAAAAATATCCTGATAATGTGAAAGATATATATGGAGATATTGGTGTCTGTGAATTCGGTTTTGAAATATGGAATCAAATCTGTACTTTTGATTATGATTATTTGAAAGCCGGTGCTAATGAAGAAGAAGATATATTGATCATATCCCTGGAAAAATTATTATTTCTTAAGGCAATCGCAATGAATATACCGAAAAATCTAAAAGACCTGGAATTAATCGTTGATCTCATATTGAAAAAAGCATATAATAAGGACTGGTAGTTTTGAGATAAATGAAAACTATGAAAAAGAAATAATGAGCGTTTACAGATGGATTGATGAACAGGTGCAGCAAAAAAAAATAACAAAAAAAATACATATACATTGGAGGGAGTAAGAGAATAACACTCAAAGCCAATGGTCTCCCTGATGATGAAAGATGTAATGATGCTTTAAATATTTCGCAGCAGAAACGGGGAAATGAAGGGTTCTGAATAAAGCAACAGATAAGGACTGACTAAGATTTGCCGGACTGTAGAAGGGTATGGCTCAGGAATTGGGATTCCGCTAATCTGGCCCGGGAGGTTATAATAATGAAAAAGGAAAATACAGCTATAAACAATATCCTGGAATTGATAGGTAATCCCGGGTCGGGTATTATATATATATTTACATCAAAAGGGAAATACAATTTTGCCAGGCAGCTCCATGATGATATAAAAGCACATGGGTTTCAGGGACGGTTGTTTCTTTTGGATACTATTTTGAATGAGACAAATCTTAATCGATTTAAGGAGCAATTGATTGGCATAAGTGATGATTACGGGATTATTTTTCTGATTGAATCAAATTGCAGAAAGAATTATTTTGATATATTTGGTCGTCCTGATTCTGGTTTAATATTAAAACCTGAGCATTTTTTCAGTGACCTATTTTTACCCCTTGATAGTTTAATAAGGATATATGGAATTGATTTAAAAGAGTTAGATGCTTTTAAAAGGACTTTACTGAGTGAGCTGGAAGGAGCATCTTTGATTGATATAAGTACAGATTCCGGTACTGAAATTTCTATAAAACCGCGCTCATGGAATAGTACAGAAATCGGCGAAATCTTTACAGCTCCAGTTGAGTATATTGC
>JAAYLO010000326.1 GCA_012521855.1 Halanaerobiaceae bacterium | reverse complement strand
TGGAGACAATATTGAGATGACAGGCGAATTGATTACCCCGATAGCAATGGAGGAAGGATTGAGATTTGCTATACGTGAAGGCGGCCATACTGTAGGTGCTGGTGTTGTAACCAAGATTATTGAGTAATATTTGCTTATATTCTTAATAATCTTTAATAAAGCATGTACCTTTTACAGGTACATGCTTAAAAAATTATTGACAATATGAATATTATATGATAAATTAATTTATGTTGCACCTATAGATATATTTGAGGGGGTGGCACTATATGAGAGAAATCATTACATTAGAATGTACAGAGTGCAAAAATCGAAACTATACAACTAAAAAGAATAAACAGGAACATAGAGAACGTCTTGAGACAAGAAAACACTGTAAGTTTTGTAAAAAGCATACCGTTCACCGCGAGACAAAATAAGGTAGAAATTGTGTGGAAATTTGAGTCTTATAGTAAGACTGTGTTGTAAGAAATGGGATGAAATAATACCGTGATATGCCTGGATAAAATAGTTTCTAATATTAAAATGAGGTGAAAACGGATGGCTAAAGATCTGAATATTTTCGGAAAAATTGCCAGGTTTTTCAGACAGCTTAAGGCAGAATTGAAAAAAGTAAATTGGCCTGCCCGAAATGAGCTTTCAAAAAATACTGTAATTGTGGTAGTGACCATTATAGCCTTAACGGTTTTTATCTGGTTAGTTGACCTGTTATTCGGAACACTATTATCTCCATTAATTATGTAATCAAGGAGGTGGAGGTTCTACTGGTGTAGAATCCTTCATTATGACAGATGAAAAAAAATGGTATGTAATTCATACTTATTCTGGTCATGAAAATAAAGTCAAGACCAATTTAGAAAAAAGAATAGAGTCTACAGGAATGGGTGATCAAATCTTCCGGATCCTGGTTCCTACTGAAGAAAAAGTTGAGAGGAAAAAGGGAAAAGAAAAACTGGTCAGCAGAAAAATATTCCCTGGCTATGTTCTGGTGGAAATGATAATGAATGATGATTCCTGGTATATAGTCCGGAATACTCCAGGTGTAACGGGATTTGTCAGCAGTGGCACCAGGCCATTGCCGTTACAGCCTGAGGAAGTTGAAGAGATTCTGAGAGGAATGGGACTGGAAGAAAAGAAGCTTGTTGTTGATTTTGAAGTAGGAGACAAAGTCAGGATAATTGACGGTCCATTTGAAGAATTTGTTGGTATTATTCAGGAGTTGCATCCGCAACAGGGAAGAGCTAAAGTTTTAGTTTCTATGTTTGGCAGGGAAACTCCTCTGGAATTAGAGTTTTATCAGATAGAAAAAGCATAGAGATAAGGAGGGGAAATTATGGCTAAAAAGGTTATTGGATTAATTAAATTACAGATTCCAGCAGGAAAAGCAAATCCAGCTCCGCCAGTAGGTCCTGCTCTGGGACAACATGGAGTCAATATTATGGAGTTTTGCAAGGCTTTTAATGCACAGACACAGGATCAGCCGGATATGATTATTCCAGTAGTGATTACAGTTTATGCAGATCATTCCTTTAGCTTTGTGACAAAGACACCTCCTGCTGCTGTATTATTAAAGAAGGCCGCTGGTATAGAATCTGCTTCTGGCAGGCCGAATACTGAAATAGTGGCAACAGTCAGCAAAGAGGATATAAGAGAAATTGCTGAATTGAAAATGCCTGATTTAAACGCCGGCGATATAGAAGCTGCAATGCGTATAATCGAAGGAACCGCCCGTAGTATGGGCATACAGGTAAAGTAAAAACAATTGCTGGAATGTTTGAAAATGAGTAAAAAAGTGGGAGGATTAAAATCCGTAGAACCACAGGGAGGGAATTATAAATGGCAAAACATAGTAAGAGATACAAAGAGATTTCAGGAAAGGTAGAGAGGGGAAAACTATATACCCCTCAGGAAGCTGTTGAACTTGTTAAAGAGTTGTCTACAGCTAAGTTTGATGAAACTGTTGAACTGCATGCAAAATTAGGGGTAAACCCCAAACATGCTGACCAGAATATTCGTGGAACTGTTGTACTTCCACATGGTACAGGAAGAACAGTCCGTGTGGCAGTTTTTGCAAAAGGCGAAAAAGTCAAAGAAGCAGAGGAAGCCGGTGCAGATATTGTGGGGGCAGAGGATCTGGCAGAGAAAATAGAAGGCGGCTGGCTGGAATTTGATGTGGCCGTTGCTACACCTGATATGATGAGTGTTGTCGGCAAATTAGGAAGAATACTCGGGCCTCAGGGCCTGATGCCGAATCCAAAATCAGGAACAGTAACCTTTGAAGTTGGTAAAGCTGTAAAGGAAATAAAAGCAGGTAAGATTGAATACAGGGTTGATAAAGCAGGTATTGTGCATTTACCAATCGGAAAAGTATCATTTTCAACTGAAGCTGTGCTTGATAACTTTAAGGTTATTATGGATACACTTGTCAGGGAAAAACCTACAGCTGCGAAGGGAAAATACCTGAAGAGTATTGCGCTGGCATCTTCGATGGGTCCTGGTGTCAAAATTGATACTGGTGAAATTATGACCCTGATCGGAAGATAATAGTTGACAGAGACAAGTATAGTATGATAATAATATAAATGGGTTAATATAAAACAAAATATCAAACCATAGACAGCAGGTGTCAGAAAATAATGACTTAAAATCCTGCCGAGGTTATATGATCTAAAGTGCTTTTTTGAGAGTAAGCATATTTACCTCCTACCTGTCTATGGTAGGTTTTTTGTTTTTGAATGTGTTCATTTAAGGGGGTGAAAAAGTGGCAAAACCTGAAAAAGAAGCTATTGTTAATGAAATTGCTGAAAAGTTATCAGCATCTAAATCTGTAGTAGTAACTGATTATAAAGGCCTGGATGTTGCAGCTTTGACTGAACTTAGAAAAAGACTTAGAGAAGCTGGTGTTGAGTATAAAGTAATAAAAAATACCCTGGCCAGAATTGCTGCCAGTAAGGCAGCATGTGAGGAGTTAAACCAGTTATTCGTCGGCCCCACGGCTATAGCTTTTGGAATAGAAGATGCTGTTTCACCTGCTAAAATATTAGTGGATTTTTCAAAAGAAAACAATGCACTGGAGATAAAGGGCGGGGCCTTGAATGGTGAGGTGATTGATTTTGACAAGGTCAAAGCTCTGGCCGAAATTCCGCCCAGAGAGGTATTACTATCTCAAGTTCTGGCAGGAATGAAATCACCCATCAGCGGGCTTGTCAATGTACTGGCAGGTAATATTAGAGGACTGGTTCAGGTTTTAAGTCAAATAAAAGAACAAAAAGCTTAAAAAATTGATAACAGAAACATAAAATTTTAAGGAGGTTTATTATAATGACAAAAGAAGATATTATAAAGGCAATTGAGGAAATGACTGTATTGGAGTTATCTGAATTAGTAAAAGAACTGGAAGAAAAGTTTGGTGTTAGTGCTGCTGCCCCTGTAGCAGTGGCTGCTATGCCAGGTGCCGTTGCAGCAGGTGTTCAGGAAGAGGAAAAGTCTGAATATGATGTACTCCTGGCTGGTGTTGGTGACAAGAAGATAAATGTTATTAAGGTTGTCCGCGAATTAACAGGCCTTGGCTTAAAAGAAGCTAAAGAATTAGTTGATGGTGCTCCAGGAGTCGTAAAAGAGGGAGTAAGCAAGGAAGAAGCAGAAGAAATGAAGGCTAAATTAGAAGAAGCAGGAGCAACTGTTGAACTAAAATAATACACAGAAGGATAATTTATCAGCTATAAAACACCCTGATTTTATCAGGGTGTTTTTTAACTGAATATTTAAAGGATAATTTTTATAATAAGAATAAAAATAAAATACTTGACAAGCCGGTATTCTTGTGATAATATTAATAATTGTCGATAACAATCTGATATAATGGGAATTTTGTGCTTTAATGTGTTGGATTAATAATAGGAATACATATCTATTATGAAGAAC
>JAAYLO010000005.1 GCA_012521855.1 Halanaerobiaceae bacterium | reverse complement strand
TCTCTGAGGGGAGAAGAGCCCCGGAGGAATAGGCATATAGATCCTGATGAGATAATGGGTCCAGGAGGTGTAGAGGACCATCTTTTTGATGATGAATAGGGTGTTGTTGTTTTATGTATTCCATGCTACAATAATGTAGGGGTAATCACGACATGTTCTATCTTATTATCTTTATATTTCTACTTCTTGACCAGTTGATAAAAATGATAGTTGCAGGGAATATGCTGCCAGGTGATTCCATTCCTGTCATCAATGATATCTTTCACTTTACATATGTCAGGAATACGGGTGCAGGTTTCGGGATTCTGGCCGGAAAGAGGTATCTTCTGATTGTAATCAGCTCACTTATCCTGATTGGAATCTTCATTTACCGTTACCGCCAAAGGGATTCAAGGCTGCTGGAATTTTCCCTGGGGCTTATAACAGCCGGGGCCCTGGGCAACCTGCTGGACCGGATAAGGCTTTCATATGTTATAGATTATCTGGATTTCCGGGTCTGGCCTGTTTTTAACCTGGCTGATGTCCTGGTCTGTATAGGGACAGGCCTTTTCATCATATATATCTGGAGATCTGAGGGTGGTAAAAATGAAACAGACACTCCTCATCAATGAAGAAGAAAAGGGGAAAAGGCTGGATAGATATCTGGCGGAAAAGCTGGAGGAGCTCTCCAGGTCCTATATCCAGAAGCTCATCGATGAAGGCCTGATCACCGTTAACGGCAAGGCCGGGAAGCCCGGTTATAGGCTGAGGGCCGGTGACAGTATAAATGTGGAGGTCCCTGAGCCGAAAGATACAGCTATCAGGCCTGTGGAGATGGAACTGGATATCCTGTATGAAGATGAGGATATCCTCCTTGTCAACAAACCTCCAGGACTGGTGGTCCATCCGGTACCGGGCAACCAGGAAAACACCCTGGTCAACGGCCTCCTGCATTATACTGACAATCTCTCCGGTATCAGTGGCGAGAAAAGGCCGGGGATTGTCCATAGACTGGATAAGGATACCTCGGGGGCCCTGATTGTGGCGAAAAACGACAAAAGCCACAGGAATCTGGTGGAACAGTTCAGGAACCGGGAGATACTGAAAATATATCATACCATAGTCAAGGGCAGCCTTCCCCATGAGAAGGGGATTATTGATGCACCTATCGGGAGGGACCCTCTGGAAAGAAAGAGGATGGCTGTAAGGAAGGACAACAGCAAGAGGGCAGTATCAGAATTCAGGGTAATTGAGAGGTTCAACGGCTATACCTATCTGGAGGTAAAACTGGAGACCGGGCGGACTCATCAGATCAGGGTACATTTTTCATATCTTGGTTATCCGGTACTCGGTGACGGTAAATACGGCCGGAAGAAAAAAAATGACCCGCTGAAAGCAGTAAGGCAGATGCTCCATGCCTATATACTTGGCTTTAAACATCCCGTAACAGGGCAATGGCTGGAGATAAAGGCCCCCTTACCCCGGGATTTTCTGGCAGTGATTGATGAAATAAGGGGGGCCGGACCGGGAAAGAATGATTAAAAAATACTTGACAATATACCTTATTTTTTGATATAGTATACACAAATAAAGGTTCTTTTAAATTAGCCCTGTGAGGCTTATAAGGAGACGGTTATAAGGTTAAATAATAACTCCTGGCTCACAGAGCGGGGAGTTTTTTTTGTTTCCGGGGAACCTGCGGAAAGGAGAGGTTTATGGAAAAAGAGCTGAATCTAAAGAAAAAAATAGTTGATGCAGACGGGATTCGCCGGGCGCTGACCAGAATTGCCCATGAGATTGTTGAGAGGAACAGGGGGATAGAAGACCTGGTCATCATCGGGATCCGGACCAGGGGGGTGCCCCTGGCCAGGAGGCTGGCAGAGAAAATCAGGGAGTTTGAAGGCGTAGAGGTTCCGGTGGGTATTCTTGATATAACCCTCTATAGAGACGACCTGTCCATGATTGCCCAGCAGCCCATTGTCCACAGTACGGAGATACCATTTGATATCAGCGGGAAAAAGGTCGTACTGGTGGATGATGTACTCTATACCGGAAGGACTGTAAGGGCTGCCCTTGATGCCCTGACCGATTTAGGACGCCCCCGTGTCATCCAGCTGGCAATTCTTGTTGACCGCGGCCACAGGGAGCTGCCCATCAGGGCCGATTTTGTAGGAAAAAACCTCCCCACCTCCCGTGATGAAGTGGTGAGTGTAAACCTGGTTGAGGTTGACGGGGAAGACAGTATCCTGCTCCTGAATTAAATAAATATCGGGTTCCTTTAAGATTGGTCCGGTGAGGCTGAAAAGGAGTACTTAAATAAGTATAAACCTTCTATCAGTTGCCGGTTAGAAGGTTTTTTTGTGCATAATAATGGGTATATTAATTAAGAGGAGGTTTTAAAATGCATTTCATTTCTCAGACAAAAGAAAACCTGCTGGATATCAGGGAAAACAATATGACAAAGACTGAAGTCATCTTTCTGGCCTTCCAGCATATGTTTGCCATGTTCGGGGCTACAGTACTGGTACCGCTTCTTACAGGTATGAATCCAGCTGTGGCTCTTTTTACGTCCGGGCTGGGTACAATAGTATTTCATTTAATTACAAAGGGTAAGGTCCCCGTTTATCTGGGCTCCTCTTTTGTCTTTGTTGGAGTACTGGCCCAATTGGTTTCGAAGGAATCCAATCTCCCCGGTGCCATGGCAGGGGTAGTAGTGGCCGGTCTGGTTTATGTGGTGATGGCTATTTTGATTAAGCTTATTGGTCCGGGCTTTTTCAGGAAAATGCTTCCCCCTGTTGTCATTGGCCCTGTAGTTATAACCATCGGGCTGGGCCTTTCCGGTGCCGTAAGGGATTATATCACTGCCCCTGTTGATATCACACTCTCTGAAGCAGAGATGTTTGCATTACAGGCAAAATATACCCTCACTGCTTTTGTTACACTGATAACCGTCATTCTGGTATATCTCTTTGCTAAAGGTATATTCAAGATTGTTCCAATCCTGATCGGTCTCATTGTTGGATATTTATTTGCCCTGGTCCAGGGTCTGGTTGATTTTTCAGCCGTGCGTGAGGCTGCCTGGTTTGCAGTTCCAGGATTTACCTTCCCGAAATTCAGCGGTAACATACATGCAATATCCATGGTTGCCCCTCTTGCTGTTGCCACAATTGTTGAACACCTTGGTGATATAGAGGCAATTGGAAGGACAACCGGCAAGGATTTTATCAAGGATCCGGGTCTCCACAGGACACTTATAGGAGACGGTATTGCTACATCACTGGCAGGTTTCCTGGGCGGGCCTCCCAATACAACCTATAGTGAAAACACAGGTGTTATTGCCCTTACAAAGGTCAGCAATCCCTTTATAGTCTTCCTGGCTGCAGTATTTGTCCTCTGTTTCAGCTTTATAGGCAAGTTCGGTGCCCTGATCCAGACCATTCCTTCCCCCGTTATCGGCGGAATATCCATAATCCTCTTTGGTCTGATTGCGACTGTGGGCTTACGTACACTGAGAGAGAAAAATGTGGACCTGAATAATAGCCGCAATATGATAATAATCTCAGTAATACTGGTTGTTGCCCTGAGCGGTGTGAGTATAAATATCTGGAAACTGAGTTTCAGCGGTATGGGGCTTGGTGCAATTGTCGGTATTCTCCTGAATCTTTTGATCCCGGAGAATATAGAAAAGATGGTAGAAGAAAAAACAGTAGAAGGCAAAGAATAAATCTGCTTCTGGATCATTTAATGAAAGGATGCTCATCCGGGCATCCTTTTTTTATATCTATTATTGATAATGGCTCCTGAATATGATTTAATATAAAGTAACAGCTGAGTTGTAAAACAGAGGAGGAGCGGAGATGGAATACAGGGAGCTCGGAAAAAATATAGCAATAATTGCAGGCTATAATAATACAGGTGTCATAGAAAATGGTGCTAATACGGTGTTGATAGACAGTGGGGAAGGTGATAAGACAGCAGGGCATATCTCCAGACTGCTTGAGGAAAGGGGGCTTACCCCTTCTGTCATCATCAATGCCCACTCTCATGCTGATCATTGCGGGGGGAATAATTACCTACAGAAAAAATATGGCCTCGAGATCATCAGTACCCATAAGGAGAGTCTTTTTATTGAAAACCCCTTCCTGGAATCTTTCTGCTTTTTTTCAGGCTCAAAACCCATCAAGGAGATAACAGACCGCTTTTTGCTGGCCGCACCTTCCAGGGTGACGAGGGTTATAAGCCCTGGTGAGAAAATAAAGATTGCTGATCTGGAGATCAGTTTCCTAACCCTGGCCGGCCATTCCCCTGAACATATCGGGGTTGTGGTAAATGATATTATCTTCTGCGGGGATGCCTTTTACTCAGAACATGTCCTTAAAAGGTACAAACTGCCCTTCTTATGTGACGTGGACAATTCCATCAGGGCCCTGGAACTGCTTGCAGGGACAGAATATGAGCTTTATATTCCATCACACGGCATTCCCACAAGAGACATAGCCCTGGAGGTTGAGCTGAATCTTGAGAAAATGAGGAAGATTGAGCAGGATATCCTGTCAATTCTGGTGAGGGAGAAAACAACAGAGGAATTGATGGAAGAACTTTTTGCAAAATACATGATAAATACGATGAGTGTACAGGAGTTTTTCCTCTTAAGGACAACCGTGCTGGCCTATCTCTCCTCTCTCTGCAGCAGAAACGTAGTGAGGAACGGTTTTAAGGAAGGAATACTTAGCTGGAAAAGGATGTGAAATCCATGAATATCTATGCCATTGGGGATCTTCATCTGTCATTAAAGAAAGCAGTCAATCCAGAGGACTGGGACGGGCTTGAGGAATATAAGCCCATGGGTATTTTTGGGGCTGTATGGGAAGACCACTGTTATAAAATCTATATAAATTGGAATAATATTGTGCAAGGTGATGATATTGTACTTGTTCCCGGTGATATATCCTGGGCCTCCACAATGGAAGAACTGGAGCCTGACCTGGATTTTATAAAAAGGCTCCCTGGCAGAAAGCTCTTTGTCAGGGGAAATCACGACTACTGGTGGCAGAGAATCTCGAAGCTCCGTTCTGTCTTTCCTGAGGATTGTATCCTGATTCAGAATGACAGTTTCTCTTTCCGGAATACGGCCATCGGCGGGAGCAGGGGCTGGATTGTGCCAAATGATTTTCAATTCACTGAACAGGACAGGAAAATATATAATAGGGAACTCATCCGCCTGGAGATGTCACTGAAGGATATGGACAGTGCTGCTGATCTCCGTATAGTAATGCTGCATTATATGCCTGTTGATGAAAAACATAATTATAATGAAGTTATTGAACTTTTGAAGGCATATGATATAGATATCTGTGTTTACTGCCACCTCCATGGGACTGCCCATGAGATCAGCCTGAATGGCGAGAAATGGGGTATAATATTCCACCTGGTCAGTGCAGATTTCCTTGGTTTTGTCCCGAAGAAAATAATAGAATTATAAGCGGGAAGGAAAGTACTTATCATAAAATTCATCAAATTTTAAAGGAATTTTGCAGCTTATATAGAATATTAAGATAAAGTATGGTATCAATGAGTTTATAATTTTGTAATACCTTAGAAGTACATAAGTTATTAAGATGGTATCCAGATATTTT
>JAAYLO010000325.1 GCA_012521855.1 Halanaerobiaceae bacterium | reverse complement strand
GTGTATGACCAGGGGTATATACCTGCTCTTTGAGGCTGTTCTGTTTTCAAAACCTGATATAAGTGATAAGGATAATTTCTTAGAAAAAGTAAAGAAATTTGCAAAGGCAGCAGGAAAAGAAGTTATGGATCTTTTTAAAGCAATTGAAGGTTTATTCTGGATTTTTGCTGCTGGACCAGTATCTGATCTTATCTGTGAAAAAATAGATAAAATTATTTTTGAACCACTGGATCTGCTTATTATGGATTTACTGGATATCAGGAAGGATAAGATGAGATCAAGAAAAAGGAAGCTGGCAAATGAGGATTATGAAGAGAGTTTTGAAGAAATATATAATGGGTATTATAAAAAAATAGACCAGGCTTTGAAGGATGCCCTGGCTGATGCCGGAGATATAAAGGTGGATCTGGGGGAAATCCCGGGAGATGCTTTTAAGGATTTTTTAGAAAAAATGGCAGACAGATATAGTCTTATCACCAAAATATTCGGGGCAGAAAAAGCCTATACTGTTTATAATATAAAGAATATTGGTGATAATGGAATTAAAGTCGTCAAGGAGGATAATATAGACGGCCCTGGACTGGTATATGGAAGCAAGCTAGTAGTAACACAGGCAGGGACTCACTGGGGCAATATTGTATTTTTCGGAAAATTAGAAGGGAAAAAGAAGCCTGTAACAGGCAGGGATACAGAAAACAAAGATATTACCGGTGTATTCAGTAATATGGCAGTACATGACGGAATTGGCAAACTTTTTACAAGAAAAATCACTGAAGCGGGGATACTAACAGCAGAATTAAGTTTCTTAAGAAAAAAGATTGTCTTTACTGAAGAAAGGGAAACAGGGTTTACAGGCCTGAACCGGTTACACGGAGATATTGATGATATAAGCATATTGCTAAAAGAAATGTATGATAGTGGTTCACAAATAGATAATATACCTGATCTTGTTGCCTACTGCTGTGAAGAAGGGAAGGCAGAACTTCAGGAATATATAAAAGAACTGGAAGGAAACAGATCAAATACTGCATCATTGGAAACTCCCAAAAGAGAGAAATTCTTTTTGATAATATATGAAGGGGAAAAAGTGAAAAAAAATGAAAAAAAAGAGAAGTGCAAAATATTTATAGATTATCCCACTGATGACGGGAAAGAAAAAACGGAATATGTAGAAAAATTAAAAGAAAAACTTCCTGAAATATATGAAAAAGCTGGCTTGATATTTTTACGGGCAAAAAATGCGATATTTTTGCCAGACAGTGAATCAGGTAAAGCCCTTGATTATGATTTGTATTATGTAGAGAAAATTTCTCTTGAGGAAATAGCCAGAGAAAAGGGAATAATTTTACTTGAACAAAAAAGAGGAAGATTAAAAGAAGGACAGTCATATATAGGGGATTTCAGGTCAATAGAAGAAATCAGGGAATATAACAAAGAACAGCAGAAGAAACGTTTTTTCAATCTGTACAAACTGGAAATCTCACCTGAAGGAGATTACATAATTTTCTATCTTGATAGTGTGGAACCGTTAATTACCGGTACAGAGGATACCGAATACAGAGCAGAGAAAAACCCATTCAGTAATCCAATTTTTTTAAGAAATATGATAGGAAGATCCAATACCAGGATTACTGATGTAATGTTTCCCGATGAAAAATATAAAGCAAACGGGGATTATCTATATGGTAGTGCCAATGCAGAGGACAGGCCAGCTGGCACCCGGAAGCTCTATGAATTCTGGGTCGGAACTGATAGCAGAAAACATTATGACAAAGCATCAAGCAATCCAGAAAGCAAGATTTTAATACATGGGAAAGAAATTGGTAAAAATCTTAAAAGAAGAACAGAATGGGAGAATTTTATAGATTACGTACAAAAGCAACATGAGTATGAAGAAATTTTCAATTTTGATGATGGCAGGACTCTGGAATTAAGATATATTTATGATATGAATGGAGGTTTTATTTTACCGGCACGATTTACCAGATATCCTTATTTAAAGATTCAATATAGATATATTGATAGAAATGAAAAGGATAATGAAGACTTTGATAAGTGGAATAGTATAACTATCAAAGAATTTGCTGATCTGGATTATGGAATTGATATTCCCGAAATAGGGGATAGTTTGACCGGTTCCAGATCCAGTAATAACATGAAAAAAGAAAGCAGATTGGAGAAAGTCGATATGACTGAAATTACTGATAAAGGCAAGGGGAAAATAAAAGTAAATGGTAAATATTTGACTGCCTCCGGTATAACTGAAATAGAGACTGGAAAAACAAGAAAGAAATATATTATAAAAGAAAATGAAACCTTATGGGGTATTGCTGCAGAATATTTTAACGGGGATGGAAGCAGATGGGTTGTCCTTGAAAAGGAAGACGGAAGTAATTTCACAGAGGAAGAGGCAAAAAAAATACAGGCAGGTACAACAATATATATTCCGGCTGAATAAAAAAGTGGAGGAATAAATATGAAAAAAAAGATGTATATTGATGTTGATGGAAATATATATGCCAAAGATGATCAGGGAAATCTATATATAACATATAACAAAGAAGAAGGAAAAACAGAAGTATTGTGTATAGAAGGTTTTCAGGAGGGGGATTACGGCCTCTGGATAGCTGACAAACCCCGCTATTATCTGGAGGGAGATAAGATAATAGACCGTCAGGAGAAAATTGAAGCACCTATAGATGAAGTTTTGGGATTTGAAGAGAATGAATGGCTGGAAAAGGAAGAGAGAATTAAAGAAGGCTTTCTGTGGATCTATGGTGGTGAGAAAATAGTATTTCCAGATGAAAAGCGGGAAAAGGCAGCAGATAAGGAAAATGAACACAAATCAGGCTCAGATGCAGGAGGAGATAGTACTTTTCAGGATTATCATAGAAGTGTAGAAAAGGCAGATAATATCAGTTCGGGAGGAAGAGAAAATGAAAACATAAGTAAAGAAGACCAGTATTCTATGCCCGATATCGGGAAAAACAGCAGGAGTTTTGTTATTGATGGAGCATTACTTCAGTGCAATAAAGGAACTGCACTTAATACACTGAAGGTAATCGGTTTAAACCGGATTTACATTAAAGGAAAACCATTGGCGACAATTGATGATTGTATAGCCATGGTTAATATACCTTCTTTTGCAACCTGTAAAAGGCGTTATTCTCCACCCTGTACACCGATTCCGACAGGAAAGTGGAAAAATGGGAAAAAAGAAGTTCTCATTAATGGCAAAGCGTCATTAATGGATAACTGTACTGTCAAATGTGCCCATGGAGGTATCATAAAGTTTTCTGATCCCGGTCAAAAACTTGTCAAGGAGTGATAAAGGGATAAGACGATTAAAAATAAAGAACAGTAAGTGAGGGGATGAATGTGAGAAGAGACAATAGTGATTTTATTACTGAGTTTGTTACTAATGCAGGTGATTTTAAGGAAAACAGGGATTTCTTTGCTTTTGTAGAACTTGATGATCTGGCCTGCTGGGTAATAGCTAAAGGGCTTGACACTGCTACTGATAAATTAAGTTCTGAGATAGTAGTAGGCAGTATAATAAATGACTTTACGGAAAAACCGTCTATTAAAAGAAGAGCAATAAAAAAATACATTAAAAATGCCCATAAAGCATTGCTGAATGAAAGCAGGGTAGTCAAATTACATGCTTCAGTACTGGTAGTGGTAAGTGATTATAGCTCCATCGTCTATGCCAGTGCCGGGAATATACGTTTATATCATCTTCATAAAGACAAGATCAGTTTGAAGAGTAAAGATCATAGTGTAGCACAGATTATGCTTGATGCTGGAGAGATAGATGAAATACAGTTAAACCACCATATTGAGAAAAATAATCTCACCAAATATCTGGGCCAGAAGAAAAGAATAAGTCCATTGGTCAGTAAAAGAATAAAGCTAAGTGATACTGATACGATTGTAGCCTGTACACCAGGATACTGGGGTAATATAAATGATCACAAACTGGAAGATATCCTTAAAGAATCTGAAGAGCCGGGAGATTATGTACTGAATCTGGAGCAGGATTTGCTGGATAATATTGAAAGCGAACTTCCCAATTATACAGTTGTAACTATATTTACAAAAAAGGTCTTTAAAGAGGTTGAAGAGAAAAAGAATTTGTACAAGAAAGTAGCTGTCTTCCTGATTCCTATTCTTATGCTGGCAGGTGGATTTGGTATTTATCAAAAGGTAAAATCCATTAATGCCCAGAAAGCTGCCAGAATGCTCATGGATCAGAAGATTACCACCACACAGAAAGAGGTTGTAAATGGTGATGAGCTATATAAAGAGGGAAAATACGAAGAAGCACTGGCAGCCTATATAGTCTCAAGGGATAATTACCTGGAACTGGACAAGAGAGATGAGGCTGCTAAAATCCAGAGTAAGATTACAATGGTGGAATATATACTGGAAGGGAAAAAACATGAGCAGGAAGGTTTGAAAAACTACAATAGTGCCAATTATCAGGCTGCCCTTCAGAGCTTCGAGGAAGCAAAGGTAAATTATCTCAAATCGAACAATTACAATATCGATGAAATAGATAAGAATATAAATAAAACCAGAAAAGTGATAGAAGCAATCAATTATGAGAATGAAGGGGACAAATTGCTGAAGGCCAAAAACTACGCCCTGGCCAGGGAGAAATACAGTGCAGCAGGGGCTATTTATCTTACATATGAGTTGTTGGATAAAAACAATGCATTGTCGAAAAAAATAAGTGAATGTGATACACATATGACCATTGACAGCAAATTGGAGACAGCGAGAAAGATAGAAACTGCAGGAGACGAATTCTTTAACTTACAGCAATTTGATGAGGCTGTAATCAAATATATAGAAGCAAAGGTCATCTATACAGAACTGAATATGTCAGATAGAGTTGCTGTAATTGACGGAAAAATGAAGAAAGTAGATGAAATGAAAGCAAGTATAATATTCAATGAGAAACTACAGATGGCAGAAGCTCTGGAAAAAGAGGGAGATACTCTTTATTTCCTTGTGGAAATGACCCAGGCCAATTTGAAATATTCACAGGCCAGGAGCATATACCAGGAACTGGAATTAACTGATCGGGCAACACAGGTTGAACAAAAACTCCAGAAAATTGAACAAAGCAAATTGGAGAAAGATAGAGAAGAGAGAATTAATCAGGCTGTAATGCTGACAAGAAGCGGTGATGAGGCACTACAACTGAAGAATTATAATGATGCCAACCAGAAGTATACAGAAGCCAAAGCTATATATAGCCAGCTTAATATGATTGAAGAAGCCGGAAAGATTGATGAAAAAATACGCAATATTAATATAAGCAAAAATATGGACGAGATAGAAAAATATATCAGGCAGGGAGATATTCAATTAACAGAGAACAATTTTGATGAAGCCCTTTTTAACTACCGCCAGGCCAGTAAAATAGCTGTAGATAATGGATTTCATGAAGAAGAGAACAGGATTAGAGAATTGATAAACACTACAACTCTAAGGAAATACCGGACACAGGCGGATAGATATGAAAAAACAGGGGACATGCTGCTGGAGGAGAAAAAGTACAGTGAAGCTATATTTAATTATAAGCAGGCCAGGAACATATATCTTGAGAATAATATCACAGACGGTATACAGAAGATGGATGAGAAAATAAAAAATGCGGAAAACAGGGAGAAATATAATACAGCCCAGTTGTTTGAAAGTGAAGCTGATTTTAAGTTTAATAATAAAAAATACGAAGATGCCCTGATAAACTATGAAAATGCCCTGAAAATATACCAGGAAATCAATCTTGATGCAGATACTCAGAGGGTTACCAATAAGATAAATCAGGTTAAGGAAGCCCAGAAAACCATAATTGACAAAATAAAGGAACTTTTCTAAAGGTAGGTGCAAAAATGGAAGAAGCCTGTCAAAACATTGATTATATTTATCTTCCCCGGAGAACAATTCTTGGCAATGGTAAGTACAGGATAATTAACAGACTTACTGACAGGAGCAATTTTTCTATAGTTTATCTGGCTCTGGATAAAGAAGGCAGGAAAGTAGCCATCAAGGAGTTCTTTCCCAGGAATCTGCTTTTGCGTGATCTGGATGGGATAAGGGTTGTCTGTAGAAGTAGTAATTTGAAAGAGAGATTAAAAAATGCCAGAGAACTTTTTCTAACTGAAGCAATAATCCTGGGAGAACTCAAGGATAATGACTCTATCTGCTATCTGCATGAGTATTTCCAGGAAAATAACACTCTTTATATTGTAATGGATTATTATGACGGAGAAACACTGGAAGATGTTATAAGAGAAAGAAACGAACCCCTTGATGTGTTTTTGAAGAAATATTATTTTCCAATAATTGAGGCAGTGAAAGCAATACACAAGAAAAATTATATCCACCGGGATTTAAAGCCTAATAACATAATTATCCACAGGGATAAACCGGTCCTGATTGATTTCGGGTCAGCTATAAACTATAAAAATGCAGCAAGAAAGAAAATACTGTTAACACCTGGTTTTTCACCTATTGAATTTTATTCAGAGAAAACAAAACAGGGGCCGTATTCAGATATTTACAGTCTGGCTGCCATCCTCTACTATTACATTACAAACGAAATTCCAGCAGAGGCCAATGAAAGAATCATTGAGGATACACTGGTGCCTGTTTCTGAATACAAATCGATTAACGGCCTGGGGTTTTTAGAGGATGTAATTTCAAAAAATCTTTCCCTTGATTATAGAAAGAGGTGTCAATCTATAAATAGCTATAAGTTTGCTTTATTGAAACAATACTATAAGTATCTCCTGAAAAATAATAGGGGCTACGGTATATAGTAATATGAATAGAACTTCATATTAGCTGTCTGCAATATGCCAGACAGCTTTTTTTGTTTTTTCCTGTCCTGTGATATATATCATAGCTGATGGAAAGAGAAGAAGTTATAATAAATAACAGAACAGAAGCTGTGATTCTTTCAAGATAAACTATATATCTTGAGAAAATAAAACAATGTTGAAGGAGTGATATACAATTGAGCATGTTCTGTTTTCAATGCCAGGAAACAGCAAAAGGAAAAGGCTGTGCTGTAAGAGGTGTCTGTGGGAAAACAGATGAGGTGGCAAATCTTCAGGATCTTTTGATCTATATTCTGAAAGGAATCTCTGTTTATGCCGGGGAAGCAAAAGAGTTTGGGATTCAGAATGAAAGGATAGGCTCTTTTATTACAAAAAGCCTGTTCAGCACAATAACAAATGTAAGTTTTGTTCCAGAAGATTTTGAGGCCAGAATCAGAGAGGCCTTTGAGGTCAGGGAAGATATAAAAAAACAGCTCTTTGAAGCCTATAAAGCTGAAAAGGGCAGGGATTACAATAAAGAATTGCCTGATGAATGTACCTGGTACAGTGATGATACCAGTGATTTCCGGGTTAAAGGAGCTTCAACAGGCATTTTATCTATCGAGGATGAAGATATAAGGTCCTTAAAGGAGTTGTTGACATATGGTCTGAAGGGTATCGCTGCATATGTTGAACATGTCTATGTGCTGGGAGAGAAGAATGATGAAATCTTTGCCTTTCTCACTGAAGCACTGGCAGCTACAGTAGATCCGGACAAGACAGTCGATGAATTAATCGCCCTGGTCATGAGATGCGGGGAGGTTGCGGTTCAGGCCATGGCATTACTCGATAAAGCAAATACAGGGCATTACGGCCATCCGGAGATAACAGAGGTGAATATTGGTGTCAGGAAGAACCCCGGTATTCTAATCAGCGGCCATGACCTGAGGGATCTGGAAGAACTCCTGGAACAGACCAGAGGTACCGGTATAGATGTCTACACACATGGAGAGATGCTGCCTGCCAATTCCTATCCATTTTTCAAGAAATATGATCACTTTGTAGGGAACTATGGTAATGCCTGGTGGCAGCAAAAAGAGGAGTTTGAGAAGTTCAATGGCCCGATTTTGATGACGACCAATTGCCTGGTTCCTCCAGAAGAGTCCTATAAAGCCCGGGTCTATACTACCGGGCTTGTAGCTTTCCCGGGTTGTATCCATATTGAAGACCGTAAGCCGGGGGAACAGAAGGATTTCTCTGTCATTATTGAGCATGCAAGGAGATGCAAGGCACCTGAAGAACTGGAGAATGGAACAATCTCTGGCGGATTTGCCCATGAAGCGGTCATGGGTGTAGCTGATAAGATTGTAGAAGCAGTCAAGAAAGGAAAGATCAGCCGTTTTGTTGTAATGGCCGGCTGTGATGGACGCCATAAAGAGCGTGAATATTATACAAAACTTGCCCGGGAACTTCCCGAAGATGCAGTTATCCTGACTGCAGGCTGTGCAAAATACCGCTATAACAAACTTGACCTGGGTGATATTGATGGTATCCCCAGGGTGCTTGATGCAGGGCAGTGTAATGACTCCTATTCACTGGTGGTTATCGCCCGGAAACTGGCGGAAGTATTTGGAGCGGATGATATCAATGAACTGCCCATCTCCTATGATATAGCCTGGTATGAACAGAAGGCAGTGGCTGTATTACTGGCCCTTCTATATCTTGGGGCAAAGGGAATCCGTCTTGGCCCTACCTTACCAGCCTTTATCTCACCAAATGTACTGAAGGTATTGGTAGAGAAATTTGATATTAAACCAATTGGCACTGTAGAAGAAGATTTGAAGGCAATTATGGCTGGAGAGTAATATTGTAATAGTATCAAAAGAGGGGGGGTGCCCCTCTTTTGATGCATTTTGGTTAGAATTAAGGGGTTTATTTTATAAAATACTATGAATAAATAAATATAAAAAGAAAGGGGAAGTATATATGAATATTATCAAAATGCGGGAAATGGAGGAAAAGAAGAATAAAAGAGGAGTAGCGGCCAAACTGCTCCTTAAACATGATCATGTCCAGATAATGAATCTGGTACTGGAACCAGGTGATGTTGTTCCTGAACATTCTGTCCCCGTTGATGTTTTTTTCTATATTGTAGAAGGAAAGGGCACTATAAAGGTTGGAGATGAGGAAGCAGTAGTATCTGCAACAGATATCATAACAGTTCCCCCGAATACAGGCATGTCACTGGCCGCAGATCAGGGGGAAAAATTTGTGTTTCTCAATGTAAAGACACCGGCCCTATAAAGAGCTGCTCCCGGTCCCTGGTATTTATACTGGAATTTTCATTAATGGACTGTTTCCTCCTGCGTATAATGAATTCGATAAACAAAATTATGATATAATGGAATGGGCAGTGATATTACATAGAAGCTTTTTAAAGTGAGGAGGAATAGTCATGCCTTTCAGGAATGATTTTTAATAGAGAACTATATAGATTTTCGGAAGAGGGGTACCGGGAAAAACTGGCTGGATATTTTCACTGGTCATTACTGGACAATTATGAATGGGCGAGGGGATATGTAAAGCTTTTTGGTCTTGTTCATGTGGATTTCAATACATTTATGCAGGCCATAAAGGATTCAGGTTATCATTATCGGGAGATAATAGAAAGCAATGGATTTTGCATATCTTTCTTGAATAGATGACATAAAGTGTATGTATATAATAAAAGAGATTAAAGGTTTTCCGTAAAGAGGAAAACCTTTTTTGTGACATTGTAGTTTTTTAAGTAATAAGGTCAGAAAAACTTTTCAGTGGAATAGATTGTTTTCATGATATTATAAAAATCTCTTTTTTTTATCTGGCATTTATTAATTAAACTCCTGGCCATCTCCCGGTGGTCTGCTGAAAGATAATATTCTTTGTTTTCTTCAATTTCTTTAAGCATTTTTTGATATCCTTCAAATTCTTCCGGGCTCAGGAGTTCTTTGTATCTTATTAGGTCATCAGTTATCTCTGGTTCTCTACTCATGGGCAAGCACCCCGAAAACAGATATTCCCGGGCTTATTTCAATAAGCTCAAAATCCTGATTGTTCAATCTGATACTCTGCCCGTCATTCATCTGGATTTCCAGGTCCGGGAGTTCTTCTATGGAAAAATTCTTTAGCCGATAGGGATCGACAAAGATGAAAACTGAATTTATCTGTACAGCAGAAAGATCATTTACTGTTGTAAGATTGGCCTGGTTAGAGGCATTTATCAAAAAATTGGAAAACTCTTTTTTATCCATAAAATTAATCACCCTTTGCTCGTTTTTTTGTCAGTATAGATCTGAATATCATCAGCACTTATGTTACTGATCCCGTCCAGTATAAGTTCACCGGATTTACTTAAAAATATGGAGACAGGGGTTTTTTCTCTTTCAAAAGATTTTATCTCCGGTTCAGACTGATGGGGAAAACAGGGCTCAAATATCACGACAAAATTATATTGGGTCAGAGCGGTATTTTCTGCCTGACACAAATTACCCTGATTGGACAAATTCAGGGCCAGGTTTTCTTTCTTCATATTGAAATCACTCCACAGAATTCTTTATTATGTTCTTCAGTCTTCTTTCTTTTTCTTCTTTGCTTAATTTATCATTATTACCTATGGCATATAGTCTTTTCATTAATTCAAAAGGGTTTATATCACAATAATGATTATGAATGGTTATTTTATAGTCACCGGTTTTCAGTACAGTTCCTGGGTTACGTCTCAAGTAAGAGGAATTTGTGGAGAGCTGTCTGGAAACCCAGTTTTTGTTTGGCATAATATCAGCCTCCTTTTTAAAATTTTACTATGGTCTGTTCCTTTCTGCTGCCATCACCTATATCTTTTGCAACTACCCTTTCCCCTGGACGGGATG
>JAAYLO010000324.1 GCA_012521855.1 Halanaerobiaceae bacterium | reverse complement strand
GTATTCATAAGAAGACTCCTATCTAAATGTTTTGATTGTCACTTAACATTATATCAAATAAGGAGTCTTCTTTCTATTTTAATATTTCTCAAAAACTTATATTACACTAACAGGTAATTTACATGAAGCCTTTCCCGTACATATTCTTGACTATATTAAAATAAAAATCATAATCAATTTTTACTTAAAAAATATACTGGTTTTTAAATCATTCAAATCCTTAATAAGTTGTGTAACTCCATCCTGAAACAAAAAGGGAGCCGGAAGTCCTCTTATAAACGGTAAATACCGGGCTTTCGGCCAATCCATAAAATATTTCCCTTTCAGCAAAGATTCAATACAGAGGTATTTTAAACTCCGGTATTCCAACAACATAAGGTGCAATCTCATATTGCTGAAAAAAGATTACCAGATGATTATCTTCGATATAAAAATCAAACTCATCTTTATTTTTTATATACTCCCCGGTATCAGAAAAATAAAGCCCTGGTTCTTTATTTAGCTCATTAATAATGGAGTCTTTAATGTCTGCCAGCTCCAGGCTGTACTGCTCCAAAATATCCTGAAATGTCAGCAGCCTGCCAGTGGCTGGATCCAGGTTGTAAGTAAACACCCCCGTTAAACCATGGGCACCGCCTGTATACTGGTAAAAGCTCATATAAAGGCTGAGTACCTTTTCCTTACTCTTGAGCTCGTAACAAACATAGGCCTGGTATTTAAAAACGGGGTGTCCCTCACTTATCTGTTTCCTTAAAGACTGGTCTCCGTGTTTTTTTATGTCATCTGTGTATCTTATAACAACATCTCTCAAGTACCGGTTAAAATCTTCCTGAGTTGTTTTATCCTGCAGGCCTTCAAGAACAGGTATTCCTGCCTCAATTTCTACTGTTTCTGTTTCCAGAGTGTATTTTAATGTATAAACAACAATATCCCCGCCGGAATTGCCTGTTGCTATAACTGCCGCTGTATTTGAAAAGGCCAGTAAAATAATTATAAGAGCCGGTAATTTCCTGTAGAGCATTAAAGGATACCCCCTTATTACATTCCTTATCTTATTCTATAAGACAATATTGTTCTCCTCTATTCCCGGATATTTTACTGAATATTTCAGCCTAAAAAAAATTAAACTTAGAGGAATTTTTCCATTTATCACGAAAATTATAAATAAAGATTGGAAAAACCGTAAATAAACCAAAGGAGCTGTGAACTAATGAAAAAAAACAGCTTTTACCTCATCATACTGATACTACTCCTTTCAGGATACGGACCTTTATGTGCTTCCAATATACTTCCTGAAAACCCTTCAGTAGGACTTAAGAGGGGGATCAATATGGGGAATATGTTGGAATCCCCATTCCGTGAGGGAAGCTGGGGAACAACACTGAAAGAAGAATACCTGAAACTCATCAAGGAAGCTGGTTTTGATCATGTCCGGATCCCCATCCGCTGGTCTGATTATACTGCCAGCGCCCCGCCTTACAGAATAAAAGAAAGCTTTTTAAAAAGAATAGATCAGATTATAGACCAGACAGAATATTATGGCCTGAGTGCCGTAATCAATATCCACCATTATGAAGAAATAATGATCAATCCGGAAGACCATAAAGAGCGCTTTCTGGCTATCTGGGAGCAAATAGCTGAACGATACAGTAACCGCCCGGACAGTCTTTATTTCGAGATCCTTAATGAACCGAACAACAAACTTACTCCCTCTCTGTGGAACCAGTATCTCAATGAGGCCATTAAAGTAATCCGGATAAGCAACCCGGACAGAATACTGGTTGTAGGCGGAGCCAACTGGGGCGGGATAGATGGTTTACGGGAACTTGAACTCCCGCCTGAAGATAAGAATATACTTGTCACATTCCATTACTATAATCCTTATGAGTTTACCCATCAGGGAGCAAGCTGGGCCAGCGGCTCCAGGGCCTGGCTGGGAACCAGCTGGACAGGAACATTCATAGAAAAAAAGAGAATCGAAACAGAATTTGACCGTGCAGTAAATTGGGCAAAGGAAAATATGCGTCCTTTATATCTGGGTGAGTTTGGAGCATACGAAAAAGCCGACCTTGATTCCAGAGTCAGATGGACAAACTTTGTTGCCCGCGAGTCAGAAAAACGCAATATTCCCTGGGCTTACTGGGAATTTAACTCTGGATTCGGTGTCTATGATGATTTTAAGAAAGAATGGAAAGTTGAACTCCTGCAGGCTTTAATTCCAGAATCATCATAAAAAACTGCATAAACAGCCATCAAAATTCAGTCCTTTACATTATAGTAAAGGGCTTTTTCTCTTTTTCAGGAATATTCTTTTAAAAGAGCAGGAATCTCCTCTTTCGGTACCGGCCTGCTTATATAATAACCCTGAATATAATCACAATCCATCTCCTTTAATAACTCAAGTTCCTGTAAGGTCTCTACTCCCTCAGCAATAACCTTTTTCCCAAGGGCATGTGCCATCCTGATTGCTGCATAAACAATTACCCTTCCTCCACTGCTTTCGGTCACGTTCCTCATAAAAGACTGGTCAATTTTAATGATCTCAACAGGCAGGTGATTTAAATATGCCAGTGATGAATAGCCTGTACCAAAATCATCTATAGATAAGGTAAAACCCTTGTTTATTAATATCTTTAATATATGTTTTATTTTGCTGTAGTCCT
>JAAYLO010000323.1 GCA_012521855.1 Halanaerobiaceae bacterium | reverse complement strand
GCCAATAACCGCTTTTACTCCTGTATCCCAGATATTTTGCCATATCCTCCTGAGTGAAGCCCTTTTGAAGTCTATAATTCTTGAGTTTAATTTTTTTATTCATGATTTTCCCCCTTATTTTGGTAATATTTCAATTTTATTATAGTTTTATTTTCTTAAACTGTCAAGTGCCTTTGTTTATGTTTTATTAACTTTCTTTATTAATAATTGGCTTTATTATATAATTTAAATAAAGTTTAAATATTTTAAACCGGTGGGATAATAGTATGAGTAAAACAGGACAGAGAATAAAGTTATTAAGGGAAGAAAATAATTTAACCCAGGAACAATTCGGTAAAATTTTCGGAATGGTCAAGTCAACTGTTTCATTATATGAGAGTGGTAAAAGTAATCCTGATGATGAAACAAAGAAAAAAATAGCTGACTATTTTGATGTCAGCATTGACTGGCTATTGGGAAGAACTGATGAACGTAATACTGTTGATAAGATTATAAGAAATTATAAAAAACAGGAAGTAGAAATAGAGGAACTTTTTGACCGGTATATTATATATTTTAAGGGTAAAAAATTAAGCAGGAAAGATAAAAACAGTATCCTGAGTTTCCTGCAACTACTCAATGATAGAAATTGACTTTCTTGATATCAACTCCACACACTCACCTTTATCTTTTCTACGAGCAACAGCACCCTGGCTCATACCTTAATGAGGTCTTCTTCTTGCATTCCTTCAAGCTCAGCGTATTTAATCATCTTTTCTCTTTCTATTATTTCATTCAGCTCCTTCTCTACACCAACAGGATATCCAGAAATCAGAAGATACTGCCTTTCCCTTTCGAGATATAGATGGTCCCAGTTCATAATCGGATATGGTGTCCATCCCATATCCGGACATTTTTCACCCCTGATGATGTTACCCTTTTACCTATCATTGCCATACTTCACTGGATAACATTATTACCTTAACTTTTTCCTCATGACGAGTCCTTGTTCTGTCTCTAAAAATACAAAAAACCCACATTTTTTGTACATCTCATAATAGCCACCAAAATCTGTTGACCGATAAGAAGATTCTTTGTATGGATATGCCTCCACAAAGTCAAATCCATCTTTAGCTGCATCTTCACATACACGTTCCAATAAAATCGTAGCAATTCCCTTTCTTCTCATCTCCGGTGCAATTACGAAGCAAAATACAGATTTAACCTTTAGGCCAGAGTCCAATTCTTCTATAGGTACATGATTCATAAACATTCGCCAGCTGACACATTTTAAACAATCTGATTTAGTATTAGCGTTACACCACCCAACGATCTTATCCTCTTTATAAGCCAGATAACCTTCAATGTTATTGCCTCTAACATATTGCAAAGCATATTCTCTTCTTTTCTCTACCGTGGAAAAGTCCTTGCCCTCATAATCATCATTAGACCAACACACACAATAACATTTATGCTCATCTATATTGTCGTCGTGCGGTGTTGTGTCAAAAAAGTGTACATACTTCTCTGCAAGGTCTGGCGACAATTTTCGTATCTCAATATCCATACGCATATTTCACCTCCATCAATATAAATAAGAAACTGCCTCCAAATACATTTCTCCCCCAAAATAAAATATCCCTTTTCCTCAATCTCTTTTCAAATTCAGTAATGGCAGCATCTTCAGGTGCCACCGCTGTGTTATGCCTGGCAATACTTAAGCCAATTATAAAGGTTCCATGATGAATAATTCCACTTAATTTCATCCTTAAGTTAGGGAAACTCCTTTTTTTATATAATATAGGATACTCTCCATTCTATCTCATTTATCCTTATCTTAAATATTATTTAAATACGATTAAAAAACACTCATCTTTTATTCGCCCCTTTTCGAGCTCTCAAATTGAAAGTTGTCCATTCGTTATATCTCAACTGTTTTTCAAAACATTCAATTGTCTTTTCCTGCCAATGCTTATTTGCATAAAACTTAAAACCCAATGAAGTCCAGAATTTTTTAGAAAATTAACAATTCCTATATACTTATTCTCCAGAAATATGAGATAACTTTCAGTATTTGGGTTAAGAAACTCATTTCGCACTTCCTCTATACTTCTTGCAGGTTTTCTGTTTTCAAGAATATTATGATGAGTATTTGAATTAAGTATTTCCAGTGCAATATCCAATAAATCTTCAGTAATCGGCTGAAACATTGAAATACTGCCTCCTTAAATAAACCCGGATCTCTAATCTAAGTTATTGCTTTAAGCTATACAACACCTGACAGTATTTTACAGCATATTTCATGTTTTAATTATATTCTCCTAATATCTATAAATACTATTATTCTATAGAGCTATTTTAGAAAAGAAGGTTTCAAAAAATCATGGCATTCATTAAGCATTCTATCGATCATGCGGTCAATAATTATATTTCCCTTATCTTTTGCTGCAAAAGCAGGATAGCCCAGATTCCCGGCATAACCCTCAGGCAAATTGTTTTCTTCATGAAATAAGTATTTCTTGAAATCTTCAAACTGTAAGGCATACTCCCGGGCTGATTCCATTTTTACCTTTTCGGGATACAGGGATAAAGCGACTGATGTTTCAGCTTCACAGGCATGTCTGATGGTAGACTGCTTCTCAAGTATATCTGAATATTCAATTTCATATACCTCATATAACTTAATGTCATCAGATATTTTTTCCATCGCCTGTATGTGGAAGGGATCACCATGATATGTCAATAGCAAAAAATGATTAAAGCCTTGCTGCCTCCACCAGTCTGTTATTGATACTATTATTTCCCTTAAGGTTTCAGGCTTTATTGATGTAGTCCCTGCCAGATGTACATCACATGGAAGATTAACGCCATAATTTATGGTAGGGGCAACCAGAGCATTGGTAATGATTGGTGAGCCGATTTTCTTCTGATAATCACCGGCCATGAATATCTGCTCATCCCCTGCAATCAGAGTATGTGCTACAATATCCTCAATCCGGAAGATGTGCCAGATAGAATATGAAAGGGTCTTGCTGTGATAACCCTTTGCTTTCGCAAAGGGCATCTGATAAAATGCCTCATCAGGGTACCCCTTCACTATCTGTGTAACCTGTTCAAACAGTTCCTCCCGTAGTTTAATAAGCAGTTCTATTCCATCCCTATATGTAGTTTCTTTCCCGAGAAGAATTTGAATCTGCTTATTCTTATCTGACCATTCTTTATTCATTGAGTTTTTTAGCCTCCTTTTTGACCGGCCGGGTTCACTGGATTAATCGTTCCATCACCTGAAACCGCAATACATGGTTCATCTCCTTTGAAGAAGGAAAATTTGTTATAACCATTTTATAGCATATTTAATTATTTCTCAATAAATATATACCTGATTATTCTCCCCCGGTTCTTTGAATCGTGCATAAAAAAAAGCGCCCTGCCTTAAAGCAAAGCACTGAAACCAATCATAATCCCAATAAATTTTTCCGGTGTATTGTAATGTATATCG
>JAAYLO010000322.1 GCA_012521855.1 Halanaerobiaceae bacterium | reverse complement strand
GTCCAGCAGTACTATCGTATTTTTCTCTTCATTCCCCGTATTATCAAAAGAAGAAATATTAATAATCATCTTTTCAAAATCCGGTTTAAAGAGGGAATCCATTATTACTCCTCCGTTCAACACTTGCCTTTATGGTAAAATAATAGCTGCTTTTTTTATTTAAAAATGTAAGGAGAATTGGCCTTTACTATAATATATTAAATCATATATTATCTTACTATTCAATAGAATAAAAACACAAAATTATCCTTTATTTTGAACTATTTTTCTCCTTTAAAATACAGGCTTACTTCTTTAAGTTCACTGCTAACAGTTATATTCTGTGGACAGATATCTTCACACTTTAAACAATTAACACATTTTTCTGCCTTTCCTTCAAGTTCATTATATCTTTTCATTTTTTCTTCTTTTTTCTTAAATAATACAGCCTCATTATATAAGAAAAAATTCTGTGGTATATCAACTCCAGCAGGACAGGGCATACAGTAAGAACATCTTGTACAGGGAACAGGACCACGCATTTTTTCACTAATTATACATATAAAAGTAAGTTCTTCTTCAATCAGTATATCGGTTCCCGAATTATCAGCACTATTAATATTCTCTTTCAGCTGTTCCATTGTACTCATTCCGCTTAAAACAACGCTGACTTCTTTTTGATTCCATAACCACTGCAGGCCCAGGTCAGTAATAGATCTCTGAAGATTTGATTTTCTCATTAATTCTGCAATTTCTGCTGGCGGCTGACCAGCCAGAGCACCGCCGCGTAATGGTTCCATAATAACAACACCCAGGCCCTTATTATATGCATATTGCAGTCCTTTTTTCCCTGCCTGATATTCAGTATCCAGGTAATTATATTGTATCTGGCAAAAATCCCATTCATATGAATCTACAATTTCTTTAAAGATTTCAAATTTATCATGAAAAGAAAAGCCAATATATTTTATCTTTCCTTCTTTTTTTACTTTTTCAATCCATTGAAAAAGATCCAGGTCCAGTAACTTTTTCCATCTTTCTGCATCCAGAGCATGCATCAGATAAAAATCGATAAAATGTGAATCCAATTTTTTTAACTGTTTTTCCAGAAACTTATCAAGATCACTCTTCTTTTCAAGCAGCCATACAGGTGATTTTGTGGCTATTTTTACCCTTTCTCTATAACCGTCTTTCAATGCTTTGCCTACTACAACTTCGCTATTCTCCTGATGATATGTCCAGGCTGTATCAATATAATTTACACCATGATCAATCGCAAAACGGATCATCTTTATGGCTTCATCCTCATTTATCCTGCCGTAATCATTATCAACAACAGGTAATCTCATGGCACCAAATCCAAGTGCCGATACCTTGATATCTGTTTTTCCAAAACTCCGGTATTTCATATTCTGCCTCCTTATTCATATTGATAGATTCTTTCATTACAGATTTAAACAACTCTGCCGTATTGGGCATTATATAGTTGATAATATGCACCCTTTGCCCTTAATAATTCTTCATGATTTCCCGTTTCTATAATACGTCCATCATCAATAACAAAAATTCTGTCTGCATTTCTAATTGTCGATAGACGATGGGCAATTACAATGGAAGTTCTGCCCTTTAATACAACATCTGTGGCTTTCTGGATGAGGATCTCTGTCTGTGTATCTATACTTGAGGTTGCTTCATCAAGGATAAGTATCCTGGGATCAGAAAGCAATATCCTGGCAAAAGAGATCAGCTGTCTCTGGCCGGTTGATAAACGGGAACCTCTTTCATTAACTTCAGTTTCATATTTATCATCAAAATTAACTATAAAATCATGGGCATATACTGTTCTGGCGGCATTTATTACCTCTTCATCACTGGCATCCAGATTTCCATATCGGATGTTGTCCATTATAGTTCCTGAAAAAATAAAGGTATCCTGTATCATAACCCTGACCTGTTTACGTAGTGATTCTATAGTAACATCACGGATGTCTATACCGTCAATCAATATTTGTCCTTTCTGTATATCATAAAATCTGGTCAGGAGATTGATGATTGTGCTTTTTCCAGCTCCAGTAGTACCAACCAGTGCTACAGTTTCTCCAGGATTTATTTTAAAACTCATGTCTTTCAGTACAATACCTTTACCATAACCGAAAGTTACATTCTTAAATTCAACACTGCCTTTAACCTCTGGAAGCTCGAAAGCACCAGGTTTATCTGTTATTTCAGGTTTTGTATCAAGTACCTGGAAGACCCTTTCAGCCGCTGAGTTAGCAATTAAGATCTGGTTGTAAAAATTACTTAAATTTATTATTGGCTGCCAGAAACGCCATATATATTGACTGAGAGCAACCAAAGCACCTATAGTTACAAGACCTTTATTGAGGTATTTAAAACCGGTAAAGTATAGTAGTATGGCACTGAATGAATTAATGATGAGTACTAAAGGAAATACTGAGTGGGTTAACATTACTGCTTTCATCCAGGTTTTTTTGTAGATCTTTAATAATTCCTTAAAAATATTATTATTTTCCTTTTCCCTGACAAAAGCCTGGGTTACCCTTATACCTGTAATACTTTCATGAATATATGCATTTAGATTTGATCCTTTTTTCTGTACATTCTGCCAGCTGATCCGTATTTTGTTTTTTAACAGGAATACTATTGTAATGAGCAAAGGTGTGACAGATAAAGAAATCAGCGATAATGCAAAATGAATCCTGAGCATTATTATAAGAATTACAAAAATAGTAATAATATCTATCACTATATTGATAACACCATTCTGCAAAAGGTCCTGCAGGGTATTAACATTACTCATTACCCTTGTTATTATCTTACCGGCTGGTCTGGAATCAAAAAAACTGAATGAAAGTTTTTGTATATGATTAAAGACATCTTTCCTGAGATTTTTTATAATATTATGGCCGGTTTTATTAGTTATCAACACCCTGTACCTGATTGATAAATTGCTGATTCCAAGGAAAACAAGATATAACAGTGAAATTTTCATTAGTCCTGTCAAATCACCGGCAGATATGTATCTATCTATAGCCAGCATAATCAAGAATGGATTGATCAGTTCTGCCATTCTTGCAATACCCATTAATAAAAGGGCAATTAAAACCTTTATCTTAAAGGGCTTAAGATATTTTAACAGCCGTTTTAAAATGTGCGGGTCAATTGTTTCAACATGTTCATCTTCAAAATATCTGTTGATGCCAGGCATTAACTCATCACCTGCTTTTCTTGCATGTATTGTTCTTCCAATATATCTTTAAATTGTTCTATATAGATATTGTAATACTCTCCTTTTATTGCGAGTAGTTATTCATGTGTTCCCTTTTCGATAATTCTTCCATTTTTCAGGATTATTATTTGATCAGCTTTCTTCACAGATGAAATACGGTGAGTAATTATAAATATTGTGCTCTTTTTTTCTATTCTTTGTATGGAATCATAAATAAATTGTTCTGTTTCAAGATCTAC
>JAAYLO010000321.1 GCA_012521855.1 Halanaerobiaceae bacterium | reverse complement strand
GCTCTTTTCATTTTTGCAAGATATGAGTTTAGAAATATTCAGGTGTTCATTGAAATACTCTTCTATTTCAACAATTTCATCTGCATAATCGGCAATATTACAGGAATGAAGATAAATACCGCCTTTATAAAAAACAGTAAAGTAAAGCATATCAGCCAGTTCATTAAGATATATAAATCCTTCATCCTCATTATTGAAATGACTTTCCCTCTTTTCCTTAAATATTTCCTCCCGTCTGTACTTCAGGAAATATAATAATGGCACTGGATAGACTGCCTTTATTTTAGCCCCCAGTCTTGAAATCATCTCATATTTTTCATCCAGCAGGGATTTGTTTACTGCAAAACATAATACCCTGATGTCTGTTTTATCTTCATCAACAAAATAGGAGTAATATAATTCATTTTCCGGAACTGGCAGAAGATTAAGAAACTTCGTCCGGACAAGTTCTCCTAATTTGCTTCTGGCCTTCCTGGAAAAGATAAGCCCTTTGTAATATATTTGCCTTGCTGAAATCAGTAGTATAACATTTTTCCTGTTTAATGAGGATTGCCCTATTTCATCAGTATTATTAAAATATAATATCTCCCGGGCCTTTTCCCCTCCAAGCACAATTATTCTTTTCTGATCCAGTATGATAAAATTGTCTATGTTCTTAATCATTTATTGAAACTCCTCTTTCATATTTACGGCCATTATACAGCTCTACAGATATAGAGGCTGTTTCCTGTTTTTCGCTGCTGACTGTCACTTTTACAAGAGAAGGCAGAAAGCCTTTCTCCTTTAGCGACCAGTACATTGAATAATTGTTCTCTACATCAAAATATTCATAATCTACCCTGAAAACATCACGGAAATATTCTGTCCTCTCTATCTCTTCTTCCCTTCCCGGACCGGAAACAATTGTATCCGGCTGATAGGCTTTTGCTGTCCTGACCAGTTTTTTTGAATAATAATCAACCTGATAGCTGACTTCCATTAATTTATCGTCTTTTAGGGTAATAAATCTTAAGCCCCGGTAATCTCCTTCAAAGATATTTTCACTATAAAGGGGGGAATAAAACAGACTATGTAAATCAGAATTAAAATGTTTGCTGAATATACGCCAGTTCTGCTCCCAGTCAGCATCTGCATCTACATTTTCCAGGGTAAATAAACCCTGATGGAAAAACATGAATACTGCTGCCAATATTATACTGGATATAGTGACAGTAACTATTATTTCCAATAATGTAAAGCCAGTTTCATCCCTGTTCATCAAAATACTTCTATTCCCTTCATTTATAATATCAGTCTTGTGATGCTGTAGGTTTTTTTACCAATACTTCCCTGCCACTCTATGGTCAGGTTGATTTCTCTAAGGCCTGCAAGTTCATCGCTGTATTTTAAGGTCTCCTTTACATTCCAGTAAAACATTCTTCCTGAGTATTCAAAAAACCCATGCCTTGCCAGTTCATGCCCCGTCGCAATTTCATTGATCTTACTGTCTGACCAGTTTATAAGATAATTAT
>JAAYLO010000320.1 GCA_012521855.1 Halanaerobiaceae bacterium | reverse complement strand
TTCAGGTACATCCTGACTGCATAATTTGCTTTCTGGACTGAAAGGGAAGTCTTCCTATATCCCCTTGACTTTAATCTTACAAGTATTTCTTTCATCATTGCTGTTCCTATACCATGACCACGGTACTCTTTATACAGGGATATGGCAAGAGACGGTGTTTCGTCATCGATATGCCCAAAATCATTCATTATACGTGTCCAGGCTGCACCCACAATTTTGTTGTCAACCTCAGCAACAACAGCCAGATCCCCTTCTTTGCCTCCAAAACAATCTATATACACCTGTAAGTCTGGGTTCTTAATTATATCTTCCGGCGGGGGTACAGCTCCTTCTGGAACAAATATGGCTTCATACAGAAAATTTTCCAGAAGCCTATACTCTAACTTATCCATATCTCTTATTACATATTTCATAAAAAAGTCTCCTCAATCTTTTACTTCCATTGCTTTGTTAGCTTATTACGGTATGCTTTATATCTTATCTGACACGGCTCATCGAACAGAAAATTTACTTATTTTGTACAAAATACATCTGTCCTTACTATGTTTCCATTACAATAATTATATCACATTAATTTTAGCAAATATACTTAAATATTACTCTTCTCCGGATTACCAGGTGATAGACTTTCTTCAAATCAGCAGGTAATATCCTGTGTTCAACTCCCTGCATAGCATTTTCTTACTGTAAAGATAAAGAATAAGCCATCTACGGTTATAAACACCGAATGCATATTATCCTTGGTATTATTAAGTTATACCTCATAAGAACCACTCAATACCGGGGTGGCAGCCATAAAGCAGATATATAATCCGGATTCCTCAGCCATCACTATATCCATATTGCTGTCTCTTGAAGAGAGAAATATAAGCAGAAGCTGGACTCTCCCTACACCAGTAAAAACCCTCAAAATAGGGTAAACTTATATCCATTATGCCCGGATGGGGATTGTTTCTGGCACACTCCTGTTATATGTCTGCAAATTTTTCAACTGCAACACCGTCAAAACCCATCTGCAAATGCCCTCTTTTATATTATTACAGAGAGATTTGCTGTCTTCCACAATGAGTACTTTGTACATGGTGCCACCCTGTTTCATAATATTCCCTGTACAGGCTGCTTAAATAATCAGAGAATAATTTTCATAAATGATATAGTAATTATAAAAAAATATTTTACCATCTGATAATTGACCCTCTTTTTTATTGAGTAAAAAAATCAGGCTTAGACTAACCATTCAAGCCTGACCGCCAAAAATCTATTCCGACTTATAAAACAGCACAGGAGAACCGTCCCCCTGTGCTAGTCATCTTCCAGTTGTTTCTGATTTTTTTATAGATTATATTGTTGAGAAATTTACATACTATGTAAAAGAGTAATGAGGATAAAACAAAAAAGACAAGACCGGACAATGCAACACCAGCTGCCCCTCCCATTTCCTCCAGGCCATAATCCTTGACCAGTAATATCGTTGTGGCTGCTGCTATAATAATACCAAAAACTATACTGAGTGTAACGGTTATTTTATGTCTATCAGTACTACCCTCCTCAAAAAACCCAAAAAGATCTATACCAGCAGCAACATATCTTACTATAATGTAAATAGAAGCTAACATAAAGAGAATGAATTCTGCAGCAACCTGAGTAAACTGGACATCAAAAACAAGCAGTTGAAGCAATAAAGAGATCTGTAGCCCGAAATATATAATGAGAAAAGCTTCACTGAATATTTTTCTCTGTTGAAATATAATCCTTTCATCCCGGATCATTTCTTTTTTCATCAATCTCCCTCCCAGAATAAATCATTTAGTGTTTTACCCAATACCTTGCAGATTGCAATACAGAGTTTAAGTGTTGGATTATAATCCCCTGATTCTATGAGACCGATGGTCTGTCTTGTCACACCGACTTTTTTTGCTAAATCTTCCTGGCTCATATTACATTCCATCCGTGCTATTTTCATGCACATGTTTTTTTTCATAATCCTCCCCCTTACATCAGTTATTGTAATATATTTTTACCTATTGTCAATTATATTTTACATCATGTAATATTTAAAATACATTCTGGTATCCTGATTTGCCTGAAAAGCATTTTTCTGCAGCCGGTTTTGCCATCACTTTGAAAGCTCAACAAAAAACACCCCTGCCAGGTTAATCTCATTTCCGTAATACGACAAAAATCCAGTACAGAAGCCGTTTTTCTGCCTTTTCTTTTATCATGTATTATATTATAATAGATATGAGTCATACCTCATAGCATAAGCGAAAGAAGTGATAATATATGGAGACGATGTTTTCCGGAAGGGCCCTCAGGAGACTTATAATACCACTGATAATAGAACAATTCCTGGCTGTTACGGTAGGTATGGCTGATATAATTATGGTTTCCAGTGTAGGGGAAAATGCTGTTTCAGGTGTATCCCTTGTTGATACAATAAATATTTTATTGATTAACATATTTGCTGCTTTAGCCACCGGTGGAGCTGTTGTTTCTGCTCAATATCTGGGAAAAAAAGATAAGGAGGGTGCCTGTAAATCAGCAAACCAGCTCTTATTAGTCTCTGGTGCTATATCCATCGGAATCATGTTATTTGCTTTAATCGGAAATAGATTTATTTTGAACATGATCTTTGGACAGGTTGAAGCTGAAATCATGGATAATGCACAGGTTTATTTCTTTTATTCTGCCTTATCTTATCCCTTCCTGGGTCTTTATAACAGCTGTGCAGCACTATTCCGGGCCATGGGGAACTCCAGAATTTCCATGTTAACTTCCTTATGTATGAATATCCTCAATATCTCCGGCAATGCCCTCTTTATCTACGGTTTAGGGATGGGTGTTGAGGGAGTCGGTACCGCTACACTGATATCCCGTATTGTGGCAGCCATCATCATGTTTATACTGATCCGGATGCCTCTATATGATATACACATAGAAAAGAAATTATCATTCAGGTTTAACTTCAGATTGATAAAACAGATTCTGAAAATCGGAATACCAAATGGTATGGAAAACAGCATGTTTCAGGTAGGAAAGATACTGGTTATGAGTTTAGTTGCCAGTTTTGGCTCTATTTCCATTGCTGCAAATGCTGTATCCAGTACTATTACAAGTTTTGCCGTTATACCAGGTTCAGCAATGGGATTAGCACTGATCACGGTTGTAGGGCAATGTATAGGGGCTGGTGATTATGAACAGGCCAGAATATACACAATAAATATGACAAAAATTACCATTATATCTCTAAGTATAATAAATCTTTTTATGATTCTTCTATCCCCTTTCATTGTCAGCTTATATAATCTGAGCAATGAAACAGCGGTACTGGCTGTACAGCTTATACGTTTTTACAGTATATGCAGTTTTGTCTTCTGGCCTTTATCTTTCACCTTACCAAATGCCCTGAGGGCTGCAAATGATGTCAAATACACAATGATAATAGCCATAATATCAATGTGGACCTGGCGGGTTGGCTTCAGTTATATACTGGGAAAATTCTTTGGACTCGGTGTCTTTGGTGTCTGGATTGCAATGACCCTGGACTGGGTATTTAGAGGGATCTGTTTCACTGCAAGATTTCTAAAAGGTTCCTGGAAAAAAAAGAGTATTGTCTCTGATCCGGCAGACCAGTAACAACTGATCATTCCCTATAGAAAACTACTCCAGTGTAAACTGGAGTAGTTTTTTTATTAGAGTAATATTTATCACTATGGCAGCCTGCTGGCTTATTGTTTCACCTATATTGTCCACTGATTGTGAATTATCCCGGTCAGTCTCCAGCAGCCCTCATATTCTTCAAATACCAGGCGGAGGCTTTTCCAATCCATCCCGGCATATTCAGGATTAAAACCAGGAAAATAATATTCCACTATAACAGGGTTCTCATAAAGCTCAAACTGGTTTTCAAGCATATTCCCACTGCTCAAGACCTCATTATACCCGATCTTATCAGCATGGATAAAATCTTCTGAGTAGATAAACTCTTCATAGTAATCAGCAGGTTTTAAAAAAATCTCATAACCGCTTCCATCATAATAACCCCACAGATAAGAATTCTGGTCATTAAAGAAGTTCCTCATCTCCTCTATACTGAAAACTATATCCCGCTCCAGTGAAACATGGGTATAAGGAGTAAACCTTACCCCTTTTACAGGATGAACGGATTCTGCTAGTTTTTCTGTATCCTTATTTCGGAGAGCCAGTATCAATTCTTCAGCAATTTCCTTTATTATTTTCTCAGCATCTTCCGGTTTTATAATACCATCAGTTTCAGCAGGAATCTCCTCTGAAGCGGAGAGGGTCTGTCCAGCTTTTATTCCCCTCAATGATAATGAGAAAAGAAATGCTGTAAAAAATAATACCATTGCTATTATAACTACAATAATCTTCCTGCTCCTCATTTCTATCACTCTTTCATATTTATTTTTTCATATCTTTAGACGCCGGGGATTTTCTTTTGTTCCACTGTACCCAGTAACAAATTATTTTCTGAACAATAATATATACTGTAGATTATAATTGGAGAAGGTGATTTTTTTGCTGTCAAGGGAAGAATTTATAAGAAATTCCCTGGAGCTAAACCTGTTTTTCCAGAGAATAATGAAAGAACACCTTTTCTTCATAGAAACAGCTCTCCCTGCTGCTGAATCTGATTATATTGCGGAAGCCGATGGTCTAAAGAGAGGCTTTGAACAACTTCTGGCAGAAACAGTGAGCTACACGGAAAGGACCAATATATCAGAAGAGGCTTTCCGCTCAGATGAATTTGTAACCCCTTACACCTTGCAGGCAGAAAAGACCAGTTCCAGATTAACTGGAGCCAGCCTTGATATGGATATCACCAGAAAAAAGCTTGATCTGTTCAGTATCTCTGAATATACTCTTTCTCAACACTGCCTGGAAAGGGATATATTTTCTCTAAATACCCGCTCATTATCTCTGCTTGATGAAGTCATTGCCTTTCAAAGAAGGCTGATATCTTTAGCACTACAATGTGAAATATTTATTGCCCTATATGTTGAACTGCTTGAACATGTTACACGTGAGGCAGTATACTACCGTGAATCATTAAGGGCTCTCCAAAATAGAAGGCTGGCACAGAGGAGCTTTTGTGCAGAACTGAACTTCTGGAATAATATTATGGGAGAACATGCACAGTTTATTGATGGATTACTGGATCCGACAGAAAAAAGCCTGAAGGCAAATGCCAGAATGTTAGCAGAGAACTTTGAGATGTTGAGAGAGAGATGTCGTGAAACGGGGAGAAGACAAATGCTCCAGAGAAGTCTTGAAGCCACAGAAAGAATAAGAAACTTTAAAAGAAATGCTGCAATAGGGTTGCTGGAATGTGAAATAAGATCTATCATTCTACCGCTTCTGGCAGATCATGTCCTGCGGGAAGCCAACCACTTTTTAAGATTACTGGAAGGGATATAGTCCAGTGCCGGAAACCAATATGATGAAAAAGAAAAGTCTATTGGGAATTGCTGATAGACTTTTCCCCTCCTTTTTTAATCTCCTTTACAGCACCTGTTTTTTCTGTTTAATCTTTACCAGCAGTGTTATTACTCAATTCATTGTCTGTTGGTGTTTCGCTTTTATAATACCGATATGCCAGACGGGAAACAAAGTACTTTACACCTGAATCCTTTTTTTGATTCTTTTTTTCTGGTTCAAAATCAGTCAGATCCTCAATAATATCTCCAATTAATTTATGTAATCTCTGTATTACTAGATCAACAGCTTCCCTCAATCTCTCATCTTTTCCCCCTTTGCTCCCCTCTGAACTACAATACTTTACTTCAGGCTCTTTGACTATATCCTCTTCAATCCCGGATAATTCTTTCAATACTAAACTTATATAGGATAACTCTTCTTTACCTATAAGCAGTTTTGATGTATGAGGGCCTCCATGCCACTGCAGTTTTGTCCTCATCATGTATTCTTTTGTCCATAAATATTTTCGCTTTTTCTCCAGAAATCCAAATGATTTACCCTCATATCTTGCTTTGGGTTTTCTGGCAGGAAGGCCTATTAAATTTTCTTCCCCATTAATATCAAATTTTATCTCATTATATATATCTTTACTTAAGCCCACCATCCTGCATACCCTCATGCTCTTTCCGTATACATCTACAGGGATAATATGATGGACAGCTGAATACTGGTTTTTCTTTAAATTGCTAATATCTATCCCTGTATCAGTTTGAAGTTTATCATCCAGTATATATTCATCTGAAAACAGAAATCCTTTTTTGCAATTGGCTCTGTAATCAGTACTGCGCAAATCAAATTCATCTTCAATAACTTTATTTATATTTTCCAATGATTGCACATTTAAATGTTCTTGCAATCTGCTTTTGAGAAGAATTATTTCTCCACAATATGGACAGGTATACTTTTCTGCGGCCTTCAACAGTTTTTTTGTCTCTATAGTTTTTTTATTAATATTAATAATATCTTTAGTATTAGTAATATCTTTAGTATTAGTAATATCTTTAGTATTAGTATTTTCTTTAGCATTTGTATTTTCTTTAGCATTTGTATTTTCTTTAGCATTTGTATTTTCTTTAGCATTTGTATTATCTTTAGCAAGTAATATTCCAATTTGTAATGTTTTTTCTAAATATTTTTTTGCATTTTCAATATCCTCCTTTGAGCCAGTTACACTTGATTCCCACAAAAACTCAATAATCTTTTTTTCCATTTTATCAATAAGATCCTCTTTATATCCTTCTATTTCTTCAGTTTTCTTTTTTTTCAATAATTTAAAATTCCTCTCAGTAATTGCCGGCACACTTCTGGCACCATCCTTAACTCCTCCGCTCATCTTAAGGGTCTCACCTCCTTACAGGACTTTTCCTTTATTCCACTATCTCTATTCCTGCTTTTTCCTCTTCACTCAAAATAAACTTATCCAGGTCCTTTTTTGAGATCTTCATTTCCCTGAATTTACAATTTTCAAATTTTGCTCCATCCAGCTTTGCTCCTATTAAATTGGCTTTTATAAAATCAGTAGCTGTAAATTTACAACCCTCTAAATTTGCATTCCTCAGATCAGACTCAGTAAAAATACAATTAGATATCTCCAGTCCCTTTAGATTAGTATTCATCATATTGCTAAATGCAAAGAAGGTATTTTCCAATACGGCATTTCTAAAGTCACTGTTTTCAAGTATTGCTTTTGCTAACATTGCTCCTTTTAAGTTAGAATTCTGAAATCTAACATTCTGTAAATTAGCTTCTATAAAGGTACATTCCTGAAGGTTGCAATTTGACAGATTACTCCCCCTTAAATCAGCATGGTTGAAAGAATTATTATAGTAATTCCCGCCTGATAAATCCAGTCCCCTTAATACCTCATACAGAAATAAACGTTTTTCACTCTCCAGCAATTTTTTTATCTCTTCCGGGTCTTTTTCCCTGGAGTCATGCCTGTACATCACAAAATCGATTCCCATATATAAACCAATCCTGATATCCATTACCTCTGCCTTATCAAAGGCCCTGTATTCTTCCATTTCTACAATATCGTCAATTATTTCCTTGATAATATAATCTCTAATGACAGTAATACAGCTGGTCCATGTAGATATTCTAAAACTATCCATCTCTTCCTGGCCCAATACCCCTATATATAGTTTCCGTTTTTCATTAAGCTCTTCACAGATC
>JAAYLO010000319.1 GCA_012521855.1 Halanaerobiaceae bacterium | reverse complement strand
TATATATAGTGTCAGGTCTTAAGTCCCGGCACTAATTTTTTAATGGTCAGGGTAACCATCTTTATGGCACAGTTACCTTTTTGTTCCATTTAATTATTAATTAGTGATAGTAAATTGCTGTAGAGATAATTATTGACAGCTTTATTTATATTTATTATCTAATACAAAAGTGTTGGTATATCTGGTGGATAAATATTTAATGAAAAGGGGACGAAGGCTATGGCAGAAGAAATTTTGTTGACACAGGAAGGCTATGAGAAATTGAAGAGTGAACTGGATAACTTAATAAATGTAAAACGCAGAGAAATTGCCAAACGTATTAAAGCTGCAAGGGAGTATGGAGATATTAACGAGAATTCAGAATATGATGATGCTAAAAATGAACAGGCATTTATTGAAGGCCGTATTAAGGAAATTCAAATTATGCTGAGAAATGCCAGAATAGTAAAAGATGATGAGATTACCGGAAAAACTGTCAGCCTTGGAACAGTTGTAGAACTCTGTGAACTGGCTACAGGTGAGAGATTTTCTTATACTATTGTAGGTTCTGCAGAAGCAGATCCCTTGAATTTCAAGATTTCTAATGAGTCTCCTATCGGTAAAGCCATTTTAGGCCGTAAAAAGGGGGACAAAGTAAAGGTAAAAGTACCTTCAGGAATTATGGAATATGAGATATTATCTATAGAAAAAAGCAAAAAGGAGTAAGCTTATGACTACAGAACATGTTGAAGATCTGAATAAATTAATGATTCAGAGACGCCAGAAAATTGAAGAAATGCAAAAAATGAATATAAAACCATATGGTAAAAAATATAAGACCAGCCATCATACAGCAGATATTGTAGAGAATTTTGCCGATCTGGAGGGAGAACAGGTTTCTCTTATGGGCAGGATTATGGCTTTGCGGACACATGGCAAAGCCAGTTTTGCTGATCTTATGGATATGAAAGGCAGGATTCAGTTATACGTAAAAGTGGATATGGTGGGGGAAGAAAAGTATAATTTTTTTAATACTCTTGATATTGGGGATATAATCGGTGTTAGCGGTATAGTTTTTAAAACCCGTAGCGGCCAGATTTCTATACGAGTAGAAGATTTTCGTTTTATGAGCAAATCACTGCGTCCGCTTCCAGAAAAATGGCATGGACTGAAGGATAAAGAGACCAGGTACAGGCAACGTTATGTTGACCTGATTGTTAATCCAGAAGTTAAAAATACCTTTGAGTTAAGAAGCAAAATAATCCGTGAGATAAGAAGATTTCTTGAAGACAGAGGCTTTCTGGAAGTAGAAACTCCCATGATGCACCCAATACCGGGCGGTACCAGTGCCAGACCATTTATAACCCATCATAATACATTGGATATGGATTTATATATGAGAATAGCTCCTGAACTATATCTGAAACGCCTGATTGTAGGGGGATTTGAAAAAGTATTTGAACTTAACAGGAATTTCCGCAATGAGGGGATGTCCTATAAGCATAACCCGGAATTTACCATGATGGAAGTATATCAGGCAAATGCAGATTATTATGATATGATGGAATTGATGGAAGAAATGGTTGCACATGTTGCAGAAAATACACTGGGGAGTACAAAGATAAACTATCAGGGAAAAGATATTGATTTGACTCCGCCCTGGCGCCGCTTGACCATGGTTGAAGCTGTAAAAGAGTATACCGGAATTGATTTTAATCAGATAGAAAGTGATAGAGAGGCAGTAGAGGCAGCCAGAAGTATTGGCCTTGAAGTCCCTTCAAATACAAGTAAGGGCAGGGTCCTGAATAATATTTTTGAGGAGAAGGTTGAAGGGAATCTTATTCAGCCGACTTTTATCATGAATTATCCCATAGAAATATCCCCGCTGGCTGCTAAAATGGAAGAAGACCCCATGTTTACATACAGGTTTGAAGCCTTTATAAATGGGTGGGAAATGTGTAATGCCTTTACTGAGTTGATTGATCCCATTGATCAGAAAGAAAGGTTTGAGGAACAGGTCAGGCAGCGGGCTGCCGGTGATGAAGAAGCACATATGATGGATGAAGATTTTGTTCGTGCTCTGGAATACGGTATCCCGCCTACTGTAGGCCTGGGTGTTGGTATAGATAGACTGGTGATGATATTAACTGATTCCCCTTCAATAAGAGATGTTATATTATTCCCGACAATGCGTCCGGAACAATAACAACTGCAATTATATATGACAGGGGAGGACGCTGATGGGCTCCTCTGTCTTTTTTAATTCAGAGATGGATATTGGGAGTAGAATATGAGTTTTCAGGAGGTGAATAGATATGTTTGAAACAATTAATCTCAGAACTGGAAACAGGACAGAATTGATCAATATTACCAGGGAGATAAGTGAAGTAGTTGAGAAAAGCGGGATAAGAAATGGAATAGTAACACTCTTTGTTCCACATACTACTGCCGGTATAACGATAAATGAAAATACTGATCCAGATGTAATTATTGATATATTAAAAGAAATTAATAAGCTGATTCCTTTTGAGGATTCGTATAAGCATCTTGAAGGCAATTCAGCCGCCCATATTAAAAGCAGTTTGTTTGGTGTTTCAGAAACAATAATGGTTGCTAACAATGAACTGCTTCTTGGAACCTGGCAGGGGATATTTTTTTGCGAATTTGATGGACCGAGAAATAGAAAGGTATATGTTAAAATTATGGGAGATTCAGAAGCTTAAGTAGCTTAATTTTTTGCAAAAAAGCCCTTGACAGAATAAAATACAGGTGTTAAGATAATAAATGTCGCCCAGGGAATATGTGGGCAGGAAATAAGAAGTAAGAAGTAAGAGGCAGGAGGTAAGAAAAATACCTGCCTGAAGGGACAAAAAACTTCTTGACAGCGGAAAACAAAGATGTTAGAATATAATTCGCGGTCAAAAGAAAACTGCT
>JAAYLO010000318.1 GCA_012521855.1 Halanaerobiaceae bacterium | reverse complement strand
ATCCAGAGAAGAAGAAGAAAGGATATACAGCAATCTGAGTCCGGAAGAAAATATATATAAAATCGAAGTAAAACTTTCAGAAGACTGTCTTTTAAAAAATGTCAGGGGTTTTATTGTTTTAAAAAGAGCACAGGACTTAGGATATCTGGTCAAGTCAAACCCTGACATTGAAGAGATTGAGGATGAAGAATTCGGCTTTTCAATCTACATAAAGTTAATATCTACACTGGATGAGAAAACCATTGCTGATGAATTATTAGATATTATAGATGTTGATGGTGTTATTATTCAGGCTGAAGAGGTAAAGAAAAAGAGCAAAGTATTGCAAAAACCAAAAGAAGATGTACTTGTTGATGATAAAGAAGAAAGTGCTCCCGGAATAGATGAAAAAGAAGAAAAGGATACAAAGAAGAAACAGCATAGACTGAATAATATTCAGGTATCACCTACTGTCAGGGTTGATATCAAAAAACTTGATGTTTTAATGAATATGGTTGGAGAATTATTAATTAATAAAACAAGGCTTGAGGGTTTGAATGTAGATCTGGAGGTATATCAAGATATTATACAACAACTGGACAGGGTTACTCAGGATCTGCATCATATTGTAATGCAGATTAGAATGGTTCCAATCGGAGGTATTTTTAACAGATTTCCACGGATGGTAAGAGACCTTTCCAAAGAATTGAATAAAGAGGTAGATTTATTGATAGAAGGAGCGGAAACAGAACTGGACCGCTCAATAATTGATGAGCTTGCTGATCCCCTTATGCATATCTTAAGAAATGCTATTGATCATGGGATTGAAACAGCTGAAGAGAGAGAAAAGAAAGGCAAACCTGTGGTAGGAAATATTTTATTACAGGCCTATCAAAAGGGAAGTGAAATAATCATAGTTGTTGAAGATGACGGCAAGGGTCTGGAACTGGAATTAATTACTAAAAAAGCCATCGAAAAAGGTATTGTTAATAAAGAAGAAGTAGAAAAAATGGATGAGAGAGAGAAGTTAAACCTTATCTTCTTGCCAGGATTCAGTACTTCTGATACAGTTACAGATATTTCCGGACGTGGTGTCGGCATGGATGTAGTAAAACAGGCAATTGAATCCCTTGACGGCCAGGTCTTTATAGAATCTGAAAAGGATGTAGGTTCACGTTTTACAATTTCATTACCTCTAACTCTTGCTATTACACAGGCCTTAATGGTTGTTGTAAATAATGAAGTATACGCAATTCCATTATCAAATATAAGTGAGTCACATGTTATTTCTCCTGACCAGATCTTACAGGTAAGAGGTCAGGATGTAATGTTATTAAGAGATACCACCATACCACTTGTTGAGGCTGCACGCCAGCTAAACCTCAATACGGAATATGGAAAATATCGTGAAAAAGAAGAGATTCCGGTGGTAATTATATATTCACCGGACAGACAGTTCGGACTAATTGTCGATGAATTATTACATCAACAGGAAATAGTTATAAAATCACTGGGTAAATATTTCATGAATGTCAAGAATATAAGTGGTGCAACAATTGTAGGAGACGGAGAGGTCGCCTTGATCCTTGATGTCCGTAACATAGCATAAGGGGGGAAAATGATGATAGATATTATTGAGAATCTTGAAGAGCTGAAAGATTATTCTGGTGGTGAAAAAAAACAGATAGTAATTTTTCAGCTGTCTGGTGAAGAGTATGCTGTTGATATAACTCATTCCAGGCAGATTATTAAGCTTTCCAAGATAACTCCAGTTCCTAATACTCCTGATTATGTAAGAGGAGTTATAAATCTACGGGGTCAAATAATTCCTGTAATAGATCTGAAAAAAAGATTCTCTCTTCCTGATTCCGGGGAAAAGGAAAAGATTATAACTGTAGAAGTACGGGATATTTTGATAGGTTTACTTGTTGATAATATAAAAGAAGTTCTCTGGTATGATGTAGAGACTGAATTGGAGCCTGCACCGGAAGTAATTGGTGGAGTAAAACAGGAATTTGTGAAGGGTATAGTTAAAAGAGGAGAAAGACTGATTGTGCTAATTGACCTGGAAGAATTGCTTTTTGAAAACAGTTCAATTGTGTAGTCTGTGAAGGAGGTAAAGATTTATGCTTTCCAATTTTCAGGACAAAAAAAGAAGTACTTTTCAAAGAGAGGAAAAGCAGTTTATCGTTTTTTCTATAGGCGAGGAAAAATTCGGCGTAGATGTTTCTCAAATTAAACAGATAATTCCAGTGTCTGAATATACACTCGTTCCTAATGCTCCATCATTTGTCAGAGGTGTTATCGATTTAAGAGGGGATATTATCCCGATTGTAAATCTAAAAAGCAGATTGGCCTTAAAAGGGATTGGCAGTCAAGCTAAAGAGCCGAAAATTATAATTGTTGAGCTGGATAATAATATAATCGGAATGGAAGTAGATTCAGTCAGTGAAATGATTAGAGTTTATCTTGATGAAATTAATGAAGCCCCGGACATAGTCAAGGGGATAAATAGAGATTATTTATATGGAGTTACAAAGTGGGGTGAACACCTATTAATATTGCTTGATTTAGGAAAGATATTATCTAAACAGGAAATTTCAGAACTGGATAAAATAGATATATAATTTTGAGGGGTGGCTTATTATGTCAGATTTGGTAAATAACCTGGATTTTTACCAAAAAGATGCCTTAAAAGAAATTGGAAATATAGGAGCAGGTAATGCGGCTACTGCTTTTGCACAGTTGTTAAACAGAAAGATAGAAATGACAGTGCCATCTGTTGATATTGTACCTATTGAGGAAGTTCCGGAAATAACAGGCGGGATTGAGCAGCATGTACTGAGTGTTTTTTTAAAGGTTGTAGGAGAAGCCCCGGGAAGTATATTATTGATATTATCTGAAAGTAGTGCCCAAAACTTATTGGAGATGGTCTTATACAGAAATATAGATCTGTCTGAAATGACAGAAGTAGAAATATCCGCAGTAAAAGAAATTGGAAATATATTATCAGGTTCATATCTGAGTGCTATCAATCAAATGACTGGTTTAAATCTTTTTCAGTCTATTCCTGCATTTGCATATGATATGGCTGGAGCTATTTTGGGCTCATCAATGATTAGTATCAGTATGGAAAGTGATAAAGCATTGCTGATTGAAACAAAATTCAAATATGGAGATAATGAGATCGAAGGCTATTTCTTTTTTATACCCAGCCCTGGTTCATTGGAAAAAATTTTGAATACATTGGGGTTTGATACCAAATGAGGGAACCCATAAGAATCAGGATGGCTGAATCTTCAATTGGAAAGAGTCCTGATGTTTTAATTACAATAGGCTTAGGATCCTGTATAGGCATTGCTCTGTATGATGAAATT
>JAAYLO010000317.1 GCA_012521855.1 Halanaerobiaceae bacterium | reverse complement strand
ATGGTGAAAGTGGGGACATGGCAAGGCCTGGTTTGATCTTCTCCATTGCAAAAAACTGCAAACATGTAGATGAGGCTGCTAGATTTATAGAATGGTTTACTACCAGTCCGGAGGCAGCCAAGATATTAAGGAATTGCCGCGGAGTCTTACCAACAACAACCCAACGCGAAGCTTTACTGGAGTCGGGGGAAGTATTGAGTGAAACTGACAAAAAAGTTATGGCAGTTGTAGACGAAAGCCTTAAGAGAGAATTGAAAACGGCTTATGCAGGACCAGGCGGATATGGGGATTTAGGGCCGATAACCTTATCTGAAATCGGCCAGAAGATAGCTTTTGGCCTGATTTCTGTAGAAGATGGTGCAGAAGAGTTCATGGAAGCAATAAATAAATAGATATTGCTAAGGGACAATTATCAAGGGATGTTCAAATGAAACATAATATCATTACTGGAAAAACAAATCTTGATGTCAGGGATAATTACAGGCCCTTAATGATGCTGAGAAAGAGAAAACAAAGGGAATATTTTACAGCTTTCCTTTTTCTTGCTCCCTGGTTAATCGGATTACTTGTCTTTACCTTCTGGCCCTTTGTAAATTCTTTTATAATCTCATTACATAGGAGCAATCTATTTTCATCAACATTTATCGGCCTGGAAAACTATAAGAACATTTTTGCAGACTGGAAATTCCGGAAATCCTTAATGGTAACCATGAAATTTGTATTTATCTCAGAACCATTAAGGCTGGCCTTTGCCCTATTTATTGCTGTCCTTTTAAATAAAAAGCTCAAGGGAGTAAATTTTTTCAGGAGTGCAATGTACTTACCTTCTCTTATCGGGGGGAGTGTTGCTATTGCTGCCATGTGGACACAGTTATTTGGCCCCAGAGGAGTTATCAATCTATTCTGGCTGTATGGGGTATAGGGGGCAGAAACTGGATTGCTAATCCCCGTACAGCATTATATGTCCTGGTTATTTTGTCAGTCTGGCAGTTTGGTTCCTCAATGGTCATTTTCCTTGCAGGTTTGAGGAATATACCGGCTTCTCTTTATGAAGCAGCCGAGATTGACGGTGCAAATAGGTTGCAGAGTTTTATACATGTGACCTTGCCCATCTTATCCCCCATAATATTATTTAATCAGATCCTGCAGATGATAAGTTCATTCCAGACTTTTACTTCTGCATTTGTAATAACTAAAGGCGGACCATTGAGTGAAACCCTGTTCATGGTGCTATATATTTATGACAAAGGCTTTATGGCTTCAGAAATGGGTTATGCCAGCGCCATGTCCTGGATTCTGTTACTGGTTATACTGGCTGTAACAGGAGTATTATTCTTTACATCAAGGTTCTGGGTGTATTATGAAAGTTAGTAAGGAGGATGGTCAAAACAATGACCAGAAAATGGACTGGAAAGATTGGAAACTATATCTTTCTGCTGCTATTTACGCTGATTATGCTTTACCCCGTCATCTGGCTCTTTTTAGGGAGTGTTAAGGCAAATCATGAGATATTTGCTCCTGGCAGTATTTTGCCGGAAAAATGGATGTGGAGCAATTACGTTGAGGGATGGTTTGCACTGCCGGAACATTCTTTTGGTACATTTTTTTTAAATACTTTTTATGTATGCTCTTTGATAGTGATTGGTAGTGTAATAAGTACTACACTGGCTGGATATGCTTTTGCAAGGCTCAATTTCCCTCTGAAAAATCTCCTATTTACAATATTGATGGCTACCCTGATGTTGCCGCAACAGGTATTGATGGTACCCAGGTATATGTTGTATTCAAAATTCGGATGGATAAATTCTTATAAACCATTAATTATCCCGGCCTTTGCTGCCCAGTTTTCTGGAGCATTTTTTATCTATCTTATGGTCCAGTTCATCAGGGGGATTCCCCGGGAGCTGGATGAAGCAGCAATTGTAGATGGCTGTAATCATTTCAGGCTGTTCTGGAGTGTGATTTTACCTAATTGTAAACCTGCCATAATCAGCATAAGCCTCTTTTCATTGATGTGGTCATGGAATGACTTTCTAAATCAATTATTGTATATAAATAATGTAGGCAGATTTACTCTTTCCCTTGGTTTGAGATTATTCCTTGATAATGCTGCAGCAGTAAATTGGGGTGCATTATTCGCAATGTCACTGGTGACTATCTTACCATTACTTATCATATTTTTTCTCGCCCAGCGTTATTTTGTAGAAGGTATAGCTGCCAGCGGTATAAAGGGATGATAATGAGGCCCTGTTTCATGTTAATATGATACAGGGCTTTTTTTATGAATTATTCCTGGAACTGTGTTATTTCATCCATTTCCATCATTTCTTCCGGAACTGAATGTTTCTTGAGGATAATCAAAAGGATTATTGCAATTATAACAAGTATTATCAGCAGGAAAACAAGAAAATTCCGGTTATTTAATTTTTTATATTCCAGTTCTATTGAAGTGTCTTTATTGGGTGAAAGTTCCCAGGCAAGCATTTTACCATCTTCACTGACAATATTGGCATTATGTTTTTCTATCAAAAAAGGGGATTTAAAAACGAATTTCATATCATACATTTGATTTAAAAATAATAGATCAGTTTCTTTTTCCACTCCTGGCTTTATTTCTATCAATATTTTATAGACAGTGGAGAACCCCCCTTTCTTAACCTCTACATGCGGTTTAAATAAGGGGTCAATATTTTCTGTATTTCCCCTGGGCAGATCAGGCAAAAAGCCGCTTGTTGAAATCTCTTCGATATTTTTAAAATCCTTTTGGAGAATTATTCCGGTGTAACCGTCTTCCTTATAATCATTTACAATAAAACCGGTATTTTCTGCCTCCTTTTTTATATCTGCAAAGGAATATCCAATAGAATCATCCATTTCTAGAAGGTTGTCGTTTAATGTAACAATATATTCCCAGCTTCCGCTTCCGTCTTTATTCAGAGTAATTCTGGTCTGTAATTTGACACAGGATGTACAAATGACTAATATTACAAAGATGATCAATAGGAGAGAAAATATTTTTTTCAATAATACCACTCCTTTTTCTCAAAAATGTAAATATATTACATTATATCATGTCCAATAATACAAGTCAAAGTAAAAAAGATAAAGTCTTTTCTTGAAATTTTATCTAAAAAAGAGGAATAATTAATGAATATCTAGAATTATAAAATGATAAAAAAAATTAGAAAGGTGTGTTTTTATGGTTCTGACTATTATATTGATTGTTATACTATTACCAATACTTATATTTATAGGGATCTATAATGGGTTAATAAACAGCAGGAACAGGGTGGAAGAGGCTTTTTCAGGTATTGATGTACAGCTGAAAAAAAGATATGATTTGATACCAAATCTGGTAAGTACTGTCAAGCAATATATGAAACATGAAGAAAAAATACTGACTGAAATAACCTCATTGAGGTCCAGGGCTGTCAGTGGTGATCTTACCACTGAAGAAAAAGTACAGCTGAATAATGAGTTAACAGACAGACTCAATGCATTAAATGTGGTAGTGGAGAATTACCCTGAACTGAAAGCAGACCAGAGTTTTGATAATTTACAGAGAGCCTTAAATGAGATTGAAAGCCAGATTTCTGCTTCCAGAAGAACCTATAATGCATATGTCAGAGAATTTAACAATAAAGTAGAACAATTTCCATCAAATATTGTGGCAAATATGAAGGGTTTTCAGAAGTATGAATTTTTCAAGGCACAGGAAGAGGAGAAAAAGAACATAGCTGTTGGGGATTTGTTCAGCTAAAGAATTAAAGGGGGATTTTTCTTTTGAGTGATTTTAGTTCTTTCTATGAAGACAGATTAATGCCTTTAATTGATAGCCTGCAAGGAGAAAAGAAAAATATTCAAAAGAAATATTTCAGGTATCTGGTATTACCTTTTCTGATATTACTGTTGATAGTACTCTTTCTGGCTAGAAGCAGTTTACAGCCTTCATTCATATTTTTCTTATTCTTTATTTTTGTATTTGTAGCTGCAATAGTTCATATAAAAATCAGCGGCCCTTATATGGAAAAATTCAAGAATACAATAATTTCTGAACTTATTAAATATGTCCATGAAGGCCTGGTATATGATCATAAAAAATATATTCCTGAGAGTGTTTTCCGGGAAAGCCGGTTGTATGAACACCGTATAGACTCCTATAAAGGGGAGGATTATATCAGCGGAATGATCGGCAAAACCTGGATAGAGTTTTCAGAGATAATTGCCAGATACAAGACTGAGACCAGGACAAAGAATGGTACCAGGACACAATGGCATACACTTTTTGACGGCCTGTTTTTTGTTGCAGATTTTAACAAAAAATTCAGTTCAGATCTTATTGTTAAACCAGACATTGCTGAAAGGCTGTTTGGACGCTTTGGACAGAAACTGCAAAAATTAAATGTTTTTCAACACGGTGAATTGATTGAGATGGAAAATCCTGAATTTGAAAAGGTATTTAAGGTTCACGGTACAGATCAAAGAGAGGCCAGGTATATCTTGACACCGGCATTGATGGAAAAAATCCTGAATTTGAATGACAAGATAAAGAAAAAAATAAACCAGGATATCTCCCTGTCCTTTATAAATTCCAAATTATACATAGCAGTACCATTGAGTACTGATCTGTTTGAACCCAGGATTTTCGGGAAAGAGGTAGTAAAAGCAGAGGATATATTTGAATATTATAGTTATATAAAATTGATGGCTGGAATTGTTGAAGATCTTGATTTGAATACAAGGATCTGGACAAAGATGTAAGAAGAACAGGGATAATGCACCCTGTTCTTCTGGAACGGATTATTGCCAGGCAGGCATTGCTTTTAAATAATAATCAGCCCTTTGCATATAATCAGCATCTTTGTCGTCTGGTGTCATACTCTTTAGCCACTCAGCAATACCAGCCTGACATACTTCTCTCGGTTTTAGTTTGCCTTCTTCATCAGCACAATATTGACAGTACTTCTTTGTTTTCGGGTGAACTGTTTCCGGGGAGAGCGGCATCCCGCAGGCTAGACAAAATTTCATTTCCATAAATTATCCCTCCATAAATAGTTTTAATTAAATTATATAGGGACTAATATGACAATAGTATGTCATATTTCTAAAAAAGAGTTAAGCTGAGAAAAATTAAATATAAGCTTACTTAAATTAATGTAAGAGCTTATATTTTTATGGAAGGTGCTGAAAAAGCAAAAAAATTTAATTATATCGAAGGAGGAAGAGATGTGGAAGCCTTTAAGAAGTTAATAGGGGTAATCGGCATACTGGCTCTGCTTGTTTTATTTGTGATTGGAATAATGATCCTCTCCGGTATGATCATTGCCCCCGTTTTTTATCATTTTACAGGTACCGAGTTCTTCCCTCAAGATGTGGACCTGCAGGGTATAAGTGAAAACTATTGTATAATAAACAATCTTATTTCTCAAATTAGTATAATTATTGCTGTATTTATTACCTACAAAATTTTTCAGGAGAAAGACCAGATTTCCCTGGGATTAAAGGAAAGATCATTCCTGAAAAAGGGCCTGGAAGGATCAATCTGGGGAATAGTATTAATCACAGTTCCATTTTTTATAGTCTGGCTGTTCAGGTCTATAAATATAGTCGATATAAATACCGGTTTTATGGTAATAAAGAGCCTGGGAAAGATGATATTACTTTATTTAACTGTAGCCTTCGGTGAAGAAATTATAAGCAGGGGTTATATACATGGGCTAATAAAGAGGTATTATGGGATAAAGCCGGCAATAATAGTTACTTCCCTGATTTTTTCACTGCTCCATATTTTTAATGATAATTTTTTACAGAATCCTTTACCATTGATCTCTCTTTTCCTGGCCGGTGTTCTTTTTGGTGTCAGCAGAGAAGTTACCGGCGGTCTCTGGGTTCCAATCGGTATTCATTTTACATGGAATCTATTTCAGGGCAATGTTTATGGCTTTGAGGTATCAGGTTTGAATTTTGGCTTATCAGTACTCGAGATAGAGAGAACCGGCCATCCCCTGATCACAGGAGGAGAATTTGGACTGGAAGGAAGCCTCGTAACCATAATATTTATGATTCTGGCTATCTATATACACTGGTGGTATTATAAAAAGAGGAGAGATTCCGGAGAACCGCCTGTCCAGTTGAATGAAGAATAAAAAAGCCTTGTCTGAACCTCCTGTTTATGATAAAGTATTATTAGCAACTATTAAGACCAGGTAATAGTACCAGGTGATAATAAAATAACAGGAGGTTTAGTTCTTATGGGGATAATATCAAGAACAAAAATTACTGCTATTGGTGCTTATCTGCCTGAAAAAAGACTTACAAATCATGACCTGGAAAAAATGGTAGATACCAGTGATGAATGGATTACAAGAAGGACCGGTGTCAGGGAGAGAAGGATAGCAGGGGAAGAGGAGTATTCAAGTACCCTGGCCATAAAAGCAGTAGAAAACCTGATTGAGAAAAACAATCTTGAGCTTGATGATCCCGATATGCTTATTGTTACGACATTTACTCCGGATCATTTGACTCCCTCAGTTGCTGCACTGGTACAGGGATATTTTTCATTTACAGAAACAGGCACCATGGATTTGAATTCTGCCTGTACAGGATTTGTTTATGGTTTGAGTGTTGCTGATGCACTTATTACTACAGGCCATTGTAATAAGGTATTGCTTATAGCAGCAGAAAGCGTCTCCAGAATAGTTGATTATACAGACCGCACTACCTGTGTACTTTTTGGAGACGGGGCAGCTGCTTTTCTTCTGGAGAGGAATGAAACTGAGGGGTGTGTTCTGGCCTCCTATTTTACTTCAGACGGAAGCCTTGCCGGCTATGCCACCTGCAGTAATTTATCGCGTAAAATAAACGGCAAATTGTTGGAGAAAGAAAGATTATTCCAGCAGGATGGCAGATTGTTATATGAATATGTTGTAAAAAACATCCCCTCAGGGGTAAATAATATACTGGAAAAAAGCGGGATGACACTGAATGATATTGACTGGTTTGTACCACATAGTGCCAATACCCGGATGATAGAAGCAATATGTAAAAGACTGGATTTTCCCATGGAGAAGACCCTGATGAGTAATCAAATGTATGGCAACACTTCTTCAGCTACAATCCCCCTGGCTGTCTGGCTGGGAGTAGAAGAGGGGAAAGTCCAGCCTGGTGACAGACTCTTATTATACGGGTTTGGGGCGGGGTTGACACATGGGGGAATAATTGTTCAATTATAATAAAGGGCAGGTAATTGTTGATATATCCCATATATGTAATAAGCATATATGGGGTTTTTATATGGAAAATAATACAGGCAGGATTAAATAAGAAAATGTAGAATTATAAAAATAGTTATTTTTTACAGGGTCAATTCTAAAATTGATTGAATATAAAAATTAATCAGGAGGGTAAAAAAATGCTTAAGTGGT
>JAAYLO010000316.1 GCA_012521855.1 Halanaerobiaceae bacterium | reverse complement strand
TGAATTAATTACATCCCGCCATTCCTTTGAATGTTCCAGCTGTATCTCAAATCTCTCCAGAACATGATTATAGGTATTTTCAGCTATCATGCCCTTCAGTTTCTGCCAGTCCCTGATCATCTCCCTGACATTTTCAACTCCTTCAAAATGGCTGTCGTAAATATGTTGAATAAGTGTCTTGCCTGATCTCAAACGGTAGGTATAGGGGACACGATGGAAGAAAAGCAATAACTCTTCAGGGCATTTTTCCATTGATTCATATATCCGGACGTTCTCCGGGTAATATTGGCCTGCAAAAGCTGTACCGGTTTTTACAGTCCTGTCAACTCCAATCCCGAAATGATCTGCCCTGTGGTATGTTCCCCAGGGGGAATATTCATATCCGTCCACATTGGGGCCGTAATGGTGGCCAGGGTTTACCATCCAGCCTATTCCCAGAGGAGAGGTATACTTTTCATAGACCTCCCAGGATACAAGCAAGATCTTTGATATAATCTTTATAAGCTCAGGTTCATTTCCAAAGGTAAGCCTTATCCATTCATCTGTAATCTCCTCAGCAGACAATTCCGGATTCCAGGCCAGACGGCCGTAACCGTAAAGATTTGCCTGGGCCAGGGTGTGGCCGGTCCAGTTATAATCACTGCCCACATTTACAACTCCTGCGAAGCCGTAATATTTCTGGGGAAATACAGAGCCGCTGACAATTTTCTTTACAGTCGATCCGGAACCCCTGGCATAAGTATCAAATTCCAGTATCTCTTTCCATTGGGGGATAAGATAACAGAGATGTTTCTGCTGGCCTGTATATTCCTGGGTAATCTGGAGCTCCAGAATCTGATTGGTCTTTTTCATCCCCCCAAAGAGAGGTGAAACAGGTTCCCGGACCTGGAAATCCATGGGCCCGTTCTTGATCTGTATAATAACATTATCCCTGAATTTTCCGTCAAGGGGCATAAAATTGTCATAAGCAGCCTTTGCCCGGTCTGTTTCCTGGTCACGCCAATCCTGAAGGCAGTTGTATACAAAAGCCCTCCAGATTACGATTCCGCCAAAAGGCTCCAGAGCCTCTGCCAGCATATTTGCACCATCAGCATGATTACGGTTATATGTAAAGGGTCCAGGGCGGTGTTCTGAATCTGCCTTGACCAGGAAACCGCCAAAATCCGGTATTATTGAATAGATCTCTTCTGCCTTCTCTTTCCACCAGCTCCTTACAGCTTCATCAAGGGGATCAGCAGTAGGCAGACCGCCGAGTTCGATGGGACTGGCATAATTTATGCTTAAAAATGTCACTATCCCGTAAGCACGGAATATATCAGCAATGGTTCTCACAATACCCAGCCTGTCACTGATCAATCTGGTCTCTTCCCTGTGGACATTTACATTATTGATTACTACACTATTTATACCGGTTGAAGCCAGCAGCCTGGCATAATCCTCTATCCTTTTCAGATTATCAGTCAATTCATTATTCCGGTAAAAAATAGAACTGCCAGCATATCCCCTTTCAATACTCCCGTCCAGATTATCCCAGTGATTGATCATTCTTAACGGACATGATGGATTGCTGAGATAATTAAGTTGAGCAATATCATTACTCATCTGTATCTGACCTAAAAGATAAAAAGTGCCGTAAAGCATTCCCCGTTCTGTCTTCCCCGTAATGATGAGGATATCTTTCCCCCCATATACTGCCGGTTTTATCAAAAAGCCTTCTTCAGACAACCGGTCAATTTCATCCTGTATCAGTTCCTTTACAGGCTCCTGATCTGCCCGCATAAGAAAAACTTTCGTCTTCTCTCTTATTTCAGTTCCAATGTCAGCTTCAATACCGAGCATGCCCTTGAGGCCGCATTTCAGTTCCCTCCTGATTGATTCAATTACAGGGCCTTTACCCGTTACAGCAATGTCAGCAAATATATCCTGGTATTTTTTCACTAACTGCACATCTTCCAGTCTATAATAACCCAGCCAGCAATCATAATCATTTTTCTCCTTTAACCTTTTCATAATCTCACACTCCTGTTCAGGCTATGATCTGCTACAACACTTGTTTATTGCTTCCCATAGCCCGTTCAGATATGCTGTGCCTAAAGCACGGTCATATAGACCATATCCCGGACGGGCTTCTTCTCCCCAGATCATTCTGCCGTGATCAGGACGTATATATCCTTCAAAACCGATATCATAATAAGCCTTCATGATCTCAAAAATATCCAGGGAACCATCCAGGGATAAATGGGAAACCTCATGGAAATGTCCTGGAGAGATTATCTTTATATTACGGACATGGCCAAAATGAACCCGCCCCATGTTACCGAAATATCTGATGAGTTCAGGTATATCATTATCTGGATTTACTCCCAGGGAACCGCTGCAGAGGGTCAGGCCATTGTACGGACTGTCCACCAGTTTAAGCATCCGTTCCAGGTTTTCTTTATTACTGATTATTCTGGGCAGGCCAAAGATAGACCAGGGCGGATCATCAGGATGGATTGACATTCTCACATCATACTCTTCACATACCGGGATAATTCTTTCCAGAAAATATTTCAGGTTTTCAAATAATTTCTCTTCATCCACATCCTTATAGAGTTCCATGACCCTTTTCAACTCAGCAAGCCTTTCCGGCTCCCAGCCGGGTAAGGAAAAACCTCTGGAACCGCTTTGATATTCTTCCACAAGTGATACCGGATCCGTTCCTTTTATCATCCCTTCATCATAGTATAATACATTGGAGCCGTCCTCCAGCTCATAGGCCAGATCTGAGCGGAGCCAGTCAAAAACAGGCATGAAATTATAACAGATAACCTTGATGCCTGCCTTGCCCAGGTTTCTGATGGTCTCCCTATAGTTTTCTATGTAGCGGTCCCTCTCCGGCAGGCCAAGCTTTATATCTTCATGAACATTTACACTTTCAATGACTTCCAGTTCCAGTCCGGCTTCATTTACTTCTTTTTTCAATTTCAATATCCTCTCAAGAGGCCAGATCTCACCTACAGGAATATCCTGTAAGGCACTGACAACTCCTGTCATGCCTGGTATTTGTCTAATTTCTTTCAAGGAAACACTATCATCATTGCTGCCAAACCAGCGAAATACCATCTTCATAAAATTACCTCCATTTCTCCAAAACCGGTTTTTTATTCCTCATTATATACTTCTGCAGGTATCCCTTTCAATTAATTCTACAGGCAAAATGACAGGTGAAAAGCTCTTTTTATTGATTATATCCAGAAGCAGTCTGGAAGCAGCTTCACCCAGACCGTTTCTATCCTGGTTTATAGTAGTCAGACCATAATGCAGGCCCAGTTCTATATTATCAAAACCCATCACAGAAAAATCCTCCGGGACACTGAATCCATTCTCCCTTAAAGCCCTTATTGCACCTATTGCTATCATATCTTCTGCAAAAATAGCAGTAGGCCTGTTCCGCATCTTTATTATTTTATTCACTGCATCATAACCTGTTTCCATAGAGTACTCCCCGCTAAAAACCCAGTCAGGATTATACTCAAGATTAAGCTCATGAATTGTTTTCTGATATCCTGTAAACCTGTCATTGGCCAGTTTAAACCCTGCAGGCCCCTTAATCATGGCTATTTTCTTATGTCCCAGTCCTGCAAGATATCTGATGGCCATTTCCGCACCTTCCACATTGTTTGAAGTAACATATGATGTATTTGAACCAACTAGATCCAGGTCAACAAATACTGTCGGGATATTTGAATTCAATAAACCATCAAATTCAGACAGATTTACCCTGCCGAAACCCATCATGATAACTCCATCAACACCACGGTTTATACACTTTTCTTTAAAGGAAAATTTAAGCCAGGAATTTTCCCATAACTTATTGGTTAAATATAGAATATCATAACCTTCTTCTCCAAGCACGCTTTCAATTCCCTCAAAAACCTCCCTGAAGAAAAAGTTATTTATTCTGACAGGTTCAAAGATGCCGATTGTAAAAGATTTGTTTGTAGAAAGACTCCTGGCAACCGAACTGGGCCAGTAATTGTATTCTTTAATAACATTTAAAACATGTCTCCTGGTCTCTTCCTTAACTCCTGGATAATTATTGATCACCTTGGAAACTGTTGCCTTTGAAACTCTGGCTATCCTTGCTATATCATTTATAGTTGTCATTACCATCCCCAGCTTGTAAACCGGTTTTCCTTTAAAATAAAAAGAAAAGCTGTAATTATCTACATATTATGAAGAAAATTAATATACTGAACAATAAAACCAATATTAGTACAACAATTTTATTATAACAACTTTTAATTAATCTTTCAAGGATTTAAACTGAATAAATCGATAAAAAAAGAGATAAAGGATTAAATCCTTTATCCCCATATCCAGTAATCTTTAGCTCCAGCTGTGTTTTTTTATGGTGGGCCTGAAACGATCAAGTTGTCCTAAAATCACATGAGCCAGTCCAAACCCGAGGATACCGGCACCTATTTTCCTGTCAACCATTTTCGCCCCCAATGATGATACAATCAGACCAAGACCACTGACGGCCCAGCCGGTTGTTGCCGGGTCCTTTGCCCTATTCTTCATTTTGATCAATTTCAGGGTTTTCAAATAATAACACCTCCACTAATTATTATAACTCTTCTGGAGCTATTTATTTTAGTAATATAAACTTAAAAATCCGGTATTCTATTTTTATAGATCAAGATCACTGCATAGTGTTGCCACCATTACGGCCTTAATTGTATGCATCCTGTTCTCTGCCTGTTCGAATACACGCGAAAAGCTGCTCTCAAAAACCTCGTCTGTAACCTCCATTTCAGCTAATCCGTAATTCTGATAAACCATCTCTCCTATCTCTGTTTCCCGGTTGTGGAATGCCGGCAGGCAGTGTAAAAAGATCAAACTCTCATTTTCTGCTTTATTCAACAATTCCATATTAACCTGATATGGTTTAAGCAATTCAATTCTCTCTGCAATTTTATCTTCCTCGCCAATGGAAAACCAGACATCTGTATATATTACATCAGCTCCATGGACAGCATCCAGTTCCGGACTGATATTTATTTCTGAACCGCTCTCTTTAGCCATTATTCTTGCCATATTCACAATACTGCTCTCAGGCCATAGTTCTTCGGGTGCAATAATTGTGCAATTTACACCCATCTTGCCTGAACCGATTAAAAGGGAATTGGCTACATTATTCCTGCCATCACCAATATATACCAGTTTAATTCCTTTTAGAAAACCGAATTCCTCTTTTATTGTCAGGAAATCAGCAAGAACCTGTGTCGGATGGTAGCTGTCAGTGAGGCCGTTCCAGACCGGGACACCAGAATATTCCGCCAGTATCTCCACATTTTTATGTTCATATCCCCTGTATTCAATCCCGTCAAAAATCCTGCCCAGTACCCTGGCAGTATCCTTTACACTCTCTTTTTCTCCCAACTGGATATCATTCTTCCCCAGAAATTCTGCCTTTCCCCCTTCATCATAAACCGCGACGGCAAATGCGATACGGGTCCTTGTAGAAGTCTTTTCAAAAAGCAATGCTATGTTTTTACCATCAAGGAGATTCCCTTTTTCGCCTCTTTTTTTCTTCTCTTTGAGTTTCCCGGACAGATCCAGGAGATAATCTATCTCCTCATGGCTAAAATCCTTTAATGTTAAAAAACTCCTGCCAGATAAATTCATACCCATTCCCTTATTCCCTCACTTTAAAAATATTTATGTAGTATTATAC
>JAAYLO010000315.1 GCA_012521855.1 Halanaerobiaceae bacterium | reverse complement strand
TGTAAAAACAAAGGCTGAGTATGAAGGAGCAAATGAAGCAGAAATATTATATACAGGAACATTAAAAGATTTCTTTAAAGAAAAGGAAGAGTTCAAAAAAAATCTCCAGAAAAAGTTGGGGCAGTGATTACAGATGAAAGTAATTAAATTTTATCCAGAAAATAGGGCAAAGCTCCATATTGGTGATAGCCAGGGAAATCTGCAGGAAACATTTTCTTCTGATCAACTCTTTTCTGCTTTATATAATAATTTGGTTTTGCTTTATGGTCCTGATAGCAGATATATTTCCGAACTTTTTACAGATACAGTATTTTCTTCTCTTTTATACGGTATTGGTTTTTACAATATAAGTAATGGAGAAAAGAGGGAGTTGTTTTTTCTTCCCCGTCCCCTGGCCCCTATTAGAAAAAAAGAAGAAATGGATTTATTCGAACGAAAAAAAGAGAAGAAAATAAAATACATTTCTGTGGGGGCATATAAACTTTTACAAAAAAGCTGGCAGAGAGAAGAAAAGTATTTTTCTTTTAACCTCCTTGATTTGATATTAATGGGTAATCAATTTGCCTGTACCAGGGAAGAAATCAAATCAATTGGAGTGGATGTGGCTGTTCTAGAGAGCATAAAGCTCTTCAGAATTAATACAAGTCCCAAAGTTGCTGTTTCCAGAACGGTTGATAAATCTGAACACTTTTTTTATCAGGATGAGGTAGAAGTAGTTTATAACAAGAATGGAGATGTTCTTGTTAAGCCATTTCTATATTTTTTCTTTCGGGGTGATCTAAATAAAAAGTTGTGGGGTGCCCTGAGACTCATGGCTGATGAAGGGATAGGAGGAAAACGAAGTCAAGGGAGGGGAATGCTGGGGACAGTTTCTCATGAGGAATGGCAGGAAGAAATTTTTGAAGGAGACGGAGATTGTTTTATGACTCTTTCCAGTATGTATCCTGAATATGAAGATTTAGGTAAAATGCTATATTATGAAATCACGGAAAGAAGTGGGTATTTATATTCACAGCAGGGCAGGCCTTTACGGAAAAAGCGGGTAAGGCTGCTTAGAGAAGGGAGTATTTTTTCAGGACCAGTTACCGGAAAGTTAATAGATATTAGACCTGATGAGTTTAGAGAACATGAAGCATATTTGAATGGTAAAGCCTTTCTTATATCTGCTGCAGTGGAGGTATGATTTATGAAATTTAAACTAGAAACAATAACATCTGTAAATATCGGAAGTGGAGATATCTTTTCTCCTTATTCTGATTATATATATGATAATGGTTATGTATACTATATTGATCATGATTTGCTTATAAAAGAATTGTGGAAAAAGGAAAATAGTGAAGAATTAATTGATCAATTTGTACAGGTTGTGAATAATCAGGCAAAAGGTAATTTGCAGGAGAGGTTTAATTTAAAAAACTTTTTAGTTGAAGCTAATCTGAATTACAGGAAATTTGTTTTACAGAAAATAGCAGTTGATGCTGTAATAAGAGAAGAGATCCAGCTTAATATTAAAACAGGTATACAGCCTTATATCCCAGGGAGCAGCTTGAAAGGAGCTATTAGAACTTCATTGATCTGTTATCTTTATTCCGGAGAGGAAAAGGGATTGAAAAATAAAAAGAATTACATTGGTGAAGATATTTTGGGCAAATATAGTGATGATGTTTTAAAGCATCTTATGATATCCGATACTCAGCCATTTCAAGAAGACGCCTTGGGCATAGAACGTTTTAATAGATTTAATCTTGAAAATAAAAAAGTCACCATACCAGTTGTAAAAGAGGTTATTAAAGAGGGCAGCATAACTCATTTTCGCATTAAGTCAAAAGCAGGGAGTAGTGATTTAAAAGGAAAGTTCTCTTTTCTTCAGGAAGGCAATGAAGAAGAATTATTAAGTATTATTAATAAATATGCAAAGAGGAATATTACTATAGAATTAGATCAATTGGATAAATACAGTGGAGAGGAAATCAATAAATTAAAAGACTTTTACAAGAGACTATTACATGATGTGAAAAATGTTGATGAAAAAAAAGCAGCTTATCTAAGAATTGGTTCTGGAAAAACTTACTATAACAATACTATTGCTCAATGTTTATCTAAAGGTTTTTTGAAACAGATAATAGATAAGAACTTTAAAAATTCTAATATTGAAAATTTTCCTACTACACGGACAGTGATCTTTAAAGGTTCTTTTATATATGTACCCGGATGGATAAAAATAACTAGGGAATAAATGAATGGGGTGTTAAGTGAAATGGCAAAAATATTAATATCTTCTTTGGGGACAGGTAGATTATTGAATAATAATAGCCAATCTCGAGATTATGAACCTGCGGTATACAGATTTTTAGATTCAGGCAAAGAATATAAAACACCATTTATTGCTGCTGCTTTAAGTGAACATTTACAGATTGATAAACTTTACTTAATTGGTACAACAAAATCGATGTGGGAGGAGGTTTATAATTATTTTTTATCAGTTAGTGAACAGGAAATAGATAATAACTATTGGGAGTGGTTAGTAGATAAAATTACTTCATATAGGCCAGGTGAAAGTAGTAACATGGATGATAATGATCTAAAAGGAATAAATGAAGCAATAGATAGTTTCTTAAAGTATAAAAGATACACTGCTACTGGCGGTTCCCGTTGTTTTATAATTGATTATGGATTAAATGAAAAAGAACTTTGGAATAACTTTGATGTTTTCATGCAGATTGGAGAGTATATTGAAGAAGATGATGAGGTGTATATAGATATCACTCATGCTTTTCGGTCGATACCTCTTTTTCTATATTTAATGCTGGATTTAATAGGTACATTAAAATTTAAAAACAGATTTAAATTAATAGGATTATTCTATGGTATGTTTGATGCAAAAAATGACTTCAATTATGTTCCTGTTATCGATTTAAGTGAATTGTATAATATAACCTTATGGTCCAAGGGAGCTTATGACTTTATTAATTATGGTAATGGTTATGTTCTATCTGAGTTGATAAAGGATGAAGACATTTCAAAAAGTATTGAGAATATATCAAACTTAATTAATATAAACTATATAAAGGATTTTAAAAACGAAACAGATAGACTTAGTGATTTGCTTGATAACACACGGGTAAATGATCCTGTGCTCAGATATATGGAACCTTATTTGCGAACTTTTATAAATCGTTTTAAAGGTATTAGTTCAAGTAGTATGCTTCAATTTGAATTAGCAAGATGGTATTTTGAAAATAATAGATTTGCACAAGGATATATATGCCTGGCTGAATCGATTATATCTAAAATATTGGAGACTTATCGTGCGCAAGATTCAAAAATTAATTGGAATAATAATAATCGAGAGAAAGTAAAAAGTCTAATTTATAGGGAAGATTTTAAACAACATTCATGTTATTATAATATATATGAGACATATGATAATGTTAGAATAACGAGAAATATGATTGC
>JAAYLO010000314.1 GCA_012521855.1 Halanaerobiaceae bacterium | reverse complement strand
GTGTAAAGATAATGGGCCATGATTCTACCAGAGAACCCCTGAAGGTAAAAAAACTGGTGGGTTATCTGCCTGACCAGGTTGGATTTTATGATAACAGATCTGCAGTTGAAAACCTTTTATATACAGCCCGCCTAAATGGAATCGATGAGAAAAAGAGTGAAAAACTCATCGAGAATTTACTGGAGAAAGTTGGTTTATCAGATGTCAAGGACAGGAAAGTAAGAACTTATTCCAGGGGTATGAAACAGAGACTGGGTCTGGCTGATGTCCTGGTAAAAGAACCGGAGGTTATAATTCTTGATGAACCTACTATCGGGATAGACCCCAAAGGTATCAATGATTTCCTGGATCTAATTAAGGAACTGAACAGGGAAAAAGGGATAACAGTATTATTGTCTTCTCATCTCTTGAATCAGATACAGAAAATATGTGACAGGGTAGGCCTGTTTGCCTCCGGGAAAATTTGTGCAGTGGGAAATATTAATGAACTGGCAGATCAATTGATAAAAGGAGAAAAAATAGTTATAGAACTGGTTGCTGAGGGTATAAACGGGGAATTGGCGGATGAGATTAAATCAAATCCAGCAGTCAATGAAGTAATCAGAGAGGGAGATAAACTGCTTATAAAGGCCAGGGAGGATATCAGTACAGAACTGGCAAAGACCGTAGTAAATAAGGGTTTATCTCTTAAAGCTCTTTCTACAAAGGAATATGGTCTTGATGAGATTTACCAGTACTATATGGAAGGAGGGAAAGCAGATGAACAGGCCTCATAGTCCTTTTCTGGTGATGGTTGAGAAAGAAATTTCTGATTACATCAGGAGCTGGAAGTTTATCATCCTCCTGGGCCTTATTTTGCTGACGACTGCAGCATCGCTTGTTACAATTTTATCACTGATCAGGGATTTTGCAGCAAATATAGATCTGGACAATTCCTTTGTTTTTTTAAATCTATTTACAGCATCTGATGGAAGTCTGCCTCCTTTTATAACCCTGATAGGTTTTATCGGCCCAATCATGGGGATAGCCCTTGGTTTTGATGTAATCAGTTCTGAAAGAAACAGGGGTACCATCAGCCGGGTCATGTCCCAGCCGATTCCCAGGGACTATTTCATAAACAGTAAATTTACCGGGGCTCTTCTGGTCATACTCACAGCTGTTTTTTCTATTGGTTTTCTGGTAATCGGTACCAGTATTTTATCTCTTGGTATTTATCCCTCCTTTGATGAATTGCTGAGGATCATAACTTTTCTGGCTATGAGCTGTGTCTATATCGCTTTCTGGCTCAGCCTCGGCATCCTGTTTTCCACCATATTCAGGCAGTCAGCCACATCAGCACTGGCTGGACTGGCTGTATGGCTGTTTTACAGTGTCTTTTATTCAATGATTATCAGTTTCAGCGTCAATAATCTTTATAACAGCCTTAATGTGAGTCTGTTATTAAGGTTATCTCCCATTGAATTATATAATGAATTGACGACTATCTTACTCACGCCATCGATCCGGACTACGGGGGTCCTGACTTTTGAACAGTTGTATGGAGCACTTCCCTCCACACTGCCCTTCAGCCAGAGTCTCTTACTGGTCTGGCCCCATATAACTGCACTGCTGGCAGCCTCATTTATCTGTTTTGGAATCACCTATATTATCTTTATGAGGCAGGAAATCAGGGCTTAAAAAAGCCCTGTTTTTTTTTATGGATATTATCCTGAGTATTGTGGTGACGGTTGCTATTTATTTTTATTTACTATATAATTATTTACAGGTTTATTTCTTCCATCCAGTGATTTAAAGAGTACAAAAGGGTGATGAAATGCGGAAGATTGATTGCAATGCTATAAGTGAAGCAGTTGCCAGGCTTGTAATTGAAGCAAATGTTTTTCTCCCTGATGATGTCCTGAAGGCTCTGGAAAGGGGAGAGAGGGAGGAAGAGTCAGCTGTAGGAAAAGATATTTTTCGGCAAATTATAAAAAACAATGAGATTGCGGCAAGTGAAGGGATGCCCGTCTGTCAGGATACGGGGATGGCGGTTATTTTTGTGGAAATAGGTAATGAGGTCTACATAGAGGGTGATCTGGAAAAGGCCATTAATGACGGGGTAAGAATGGGCTACAGGGACGGCTGTCTCAGGAAATCTATTGTGAATGATCCCATAAAAAGGGTCAATACAGGGGATAATACCCCTGCTGTGATCCATTATAGATTTGTCAGGGCTGATCATCTGAAGATTACGGTTGCTCCCAAGGGGGGCGGTAGTGAGAATATGAGTCTTGTAAAGATGCTTAAGCCGGCTGACGGTAAGGAAGGGGTACGCAGGCTTGTCCTGGAGACTGTCCGAGCTGCCGGTGCAAATCCCTGTCCGCCCATTATTGTCGGTATCGGCCTTGGAGGGAATTTTGAAAAGGCAGCCCTGCTGGCGAAAGAGGCTTTGCTACGGCCCCTTGATGACAGGAATCCTGATCCTGATATTGCCGCTTTTGAGGAAAGCCTGCTTGAGGATATAAACAAACTGGGTATCGGGCCACAGGGCCTGGGTGGCAGGATAACAGCACTTGCCTGTAAGATAAACACTTATCCCTGTCATATTGCATCATTACCTGTCGGTATTAATATAAACTGCCATGTGGCAAGGCACAAAAGCATTGAATTGTAGGAGGTACTGATGGAAATAAAAACACCACTAAAAGATGATGTTCTGGAAAGATTGAGGGCCGGTGACAGGGTTTTTATCTGCGGGATAATCTATACGGCCCGGGATGCTGCACATGCCCGTCTCTTTGAGCTTCTGGAAAAGGGTGAAGAGACTCCTTTCCCGCTGGAAGGCCAGGTTATTTATTATACCGGGCCTGCCCCTGCCAAAGCAGGCTGGGTAATAGGTTCTGCAGGTCCTACAACCAGTTACCGGATGGATCCTTATACTCCAATGTTATTAAAACACGGTTTGAAGGGTATGATCGGTAAGGGGGCCCGTTCGGAGGAAGTAAAAGAAGCCATCAGGAAATACAGGGCCGTATACTTTGCTGCTGTAGGCGGTGCTGCAGCCCTTATCTCCAGATCCATAAAAAAGGCAGAAATCATCGCTTATCCGGACTTAGGGACTGAGGCCGTCAGGAAGATTGAGGTAGTCAACTTTCCGGCAATAGTCATAAATGATATTTATGGTAATGACCTTTATGAGGAAGGAGTCAGGGCTTATCAAAGACTGGAGTTTTAAAATAAAAATATAGAATAGAAACAAAAGAGGTGGTATATTTGTCAATTTATGAAGAAGCTTTAAATTTACACAGGGAAAAGCAGGGGAAGATCAGTGTCAGTAGCAAGGTCTCTGTCAGGAACAAGCATGATTTGAGCCTGGCTTATTCTCCCGGAGTAGCAGAACCCTGCCGGGAGATTGAAAAAAACAAAGATGCAGTTTACGATTATACCAACAGGGGCAATTTTGTTGCAGTTGTCTCATCTGGAACAGCAGTACTGGGCCTGGGTAATATCGGTCCTGAGGCTGCCCTGCCCGTCATGGAAGGAAAGGCTGTGCTTTTTAAGGAATTTGCCGGTGTTGATGCCTTCCCTCTCTGTATTGCTACAAAAGATGTGGATGAAATCGTAAATTTTGTCAAATTGCTGGAGCCCACCTTTGCCGGAATCAACCTGGAGGATATTGCTGCTCCTGAGTGTTTTGAGATAGAGCGGAGGCTTAAAGAGGAAACAGATATGGCCATATTCCATGATGACCAGCATGGTACAGCCATCATTGTCCTGGCAGGATTGATAAATGCCCTGAAGATAATAGGGAAAAGGCTGGAAGATGTAAAGATCGTTGTTAATGGTGCCGGTGCTTCTGCCACTGCAGTTACGAGACTACTGCTGGATGCAGGTGCCCGGAATATAATTGTGTGTGATAAAAACGGAGCCCTGTATCCTGGAAGAGATGATATGAATTCTGCAAAAAGAGGACTGGCTGAGATTACCAATCCTGAAAAACTGCAGGGATTACTATCTGAAATAATAAAGGGGGCAGATGTATTTATTGGTCTTTCTGTGGGAAATGTCCTCAGTGCTGATATGGTCAGAACCATGAATGAAGATCCCGTGATTTTTGCTCTGGCCAATCCGACACCGGAAATAGATCCTGAACTGGCCAGAGAGGCAGGAGCAAGAATAATTGCTACAGGACGTTCAGATTACCCGAACCAGATCAATAATGTCCTGGCT
>JAAYLO010000313.1 GCA_012521855.1 Halanaerobiaceae bacterium | reverse complement strand
TTCCAGCAGAGTACCCTGCAGGGCATTTGTCTCCATGAGCATCAATCCTGAATGGACATCCTGTATTTTCTGGATCAGGACCTCTCTTTCCGCCTGGCTGACCAGGTCTATTTTGGTGACAACTACAATGTCGGCCAGGCTCACCATTGCCCCCATCTTTTCCGGGGTATGGATTCCTGATATTGAGCTGAGCACCACTATCCCCAGCCCCTGGTTAAGATAGGGGGAACAGCGGAGACAGAGCCCGGCACTTTCCACAATAAAGAGGTCAGCACCGATACCTTCTGCCCAATCCACAGCATCACCAAGAACCATGATACCGGCATGGTCCGGGCAGAGATCCCCGGAATATACTTTTTTTGTGGCTATACCGAATTCTTTGCGTAGTTCAATATCTTCATATGCCTTAACTACATCGATCTTTAGAAAGGCTATCTTCAATTCATCTTTAAAATAGCGGACTATTTGTTTAATCAGGGCAGTCTTTCCTGCAGAAGGCGGACCTGCCACTACCACCATCTTCATTTTTTATCAAACCTCCTGTGCGAATTTGAGTCCTATCAGTTCACGGGTGATGATACTGCCTGACCTCAGTTCTTCCCGTATGAGCCCGATTCTCCGGTCTATCTCAATGAGGTTCTGGGTTGCAAATGCCTCCAGTTCATTTTGCAGGAGTACTTTTTTTACAGCACCATTTTCCATAATGATCCGCTTCTGTGTATGTAGGGCTATAACCGGATCATGTGTTACAAAGATAATTATCTTTCCAGTATCCTGAATTATATTGATGACCTCCTGTTTAAAGATACCTGCATTTTCTATCTCATCCAGAAGTATGATGGGGGCTCCCCCGATAAAGATAGCATCAGCAATCATCAGGGCCCTGGTCTGGCCGCCGGATAATATAGTAACCCGGAGGTCATTATAAATCTTTTCTCCTGTAAACATATTGGCCAGATCAATGGTCTTTCCGACAACCTGTGAAGATGAGATCCCTCTGGCCCGGGCATGAATCTCCAGAAATTCCTGTACACTGAGATCTGCAAAGCACTTTGTGTTCTGTGTTATCATTGCTATTGGCTTCAGGGCAGGATTATAACGGATAGATGGAGGCGGCGGGGCACCATTGAGCAGGACCCTGCGTCTGCTTATGGTATCTCCCTGGGCAAGAAGCTCTATATCTGTAATAAATGCCGTTTTCCCGCTGCCCGTAGGCCCTACTATGGAAATAGTTTCACCGGGTTTAAAGACAATTTCATCAAAGCCCTCCTTATGACCGCTTTTGTCAAATCCAGAGAGGACTTTCAATTCTTCAATCATCGTTTCCTATACTCCCTTCTTTTCTTCATTTTATTATTTGCTGTATACCACAGCTCTTTATATGACTTGTATAGTATATGAACAATTTCACCATTTTGCCATGACTTTATTTCCGCCCTGCCTGGATTTTAATATAATCCTGAATAAAAAAAGACTGCCATCTTATAAAAAATGGCAGTCAATAATTATTCTTTATCTTCCCAGCTTATCCCCAGACCCTCAGCCGGTTTTCTCCCTTTTTCAGGCTGATGAGAGGCCCTGCCATACTTCTCTCTCTTCTCCATTCACCCAGATAATCAATATCAAGCTTAAGCTCACTTCCATCCGGGTTTTCAAAATCTGCATCAGCAATCCTTACTCTTTTCAGGTTACCGGTAGTCATAATCTCCCCTGTTATATCCTCAAATTCTTCAGGGAGCCTGCAGGATAGATATACTTTATCTCCTTCCTCTATGATCCTGAACTCAGGATCAAAGTCATCTGCTACCAGTTTCTCTTTTTCCCCGTCAAAAGGTTCTGCCCCGTTAAGATAGACATTGTTGTTGATATAAACGGGCTGTTCTACCCTGTAGAAGAGATGATGATCTCCGTCTTCCTGATGTACCAGTTCCAGATAATCCTCCAATGACGTAGTACGGTTATTATAATGCAGGGTGCCTGTCCCTTCCTGAGCATTCCAGAGTCCTGCAACAAGGCCTTCTGAAGAACCGTTACCAATAAATATATTGTTGTAGAAACGTTCATCTCCTCCAAAAACAACAGAAAAGCCTTTTATATCCGTACTATGCGGGACATGATATGGTGTGGAGCGGTCCAGTACCTTGCTCATAACCATCTTTCCTTTAATCAGATTATTGATATATGCCCCGCCCTGGGAATAGTTCTGTATACTATACTCTGAAGCCAGTATATTATTATCAACAACATAGGGGCCGTGACTGACCTCAACAAAGATATCCCGGTTGTTATTGTAAAATAGATTTCTGCTGACCCTTGTCCCCTGAGTCTGCCAGTCCAGCCAGGTTCCCAGAGTACAGTTGTGGATACGGTTATCGCATATTTCTACATCTATTGCGGCATGCAGCTTGATACCTGCAATCTCATGACCGTAAAACTCCCTTTTTATGGCGATATTGTATATATGATTACTGTATATTTTACTGAATACACAGCCCAGGTGCCCTACAATCCCGTTCTGTCCGCAATCATATATGACATTGTTCCTGATAATATGTGAGCCGATCTTTTCCCTGCTCCAGCCAGCTTTTAAAGCCAGGAAGACAGCTTCTATCTGATATTGGTAACCTGGTTTGTCTTTACGTCTGGAGCTGTAATTATCACCGGTTGAGGCTTCTTTGCCGATACTGATTCCACTGCACTTTGCGTCATGGATAATATTGTCTTCAATGATCCAGCCTTTGCTCCAGTGAGCACCCAGCAGCCCCGGCTGGTCAGCTGTAGGCGGTGTCCAGGGAGTAGCCGCCTGGCACATCTCAAAACCCCTGACAGTAATATAATTTACTCCAGGTTTTTCTGGATAGAAACAACACTTTCTCACATTTATCTCTACTAATTCTTCATTGGGGTTATACTCATGAAAATTGGCAAAGATAGTGGTATTTTTGCTATCTACCTCTGCATACCAGAGATACTTTGTCTGCTCCGGGTTAAATACCGGAACAGTCATGCCTGTCGCATCATCTGCCATTTCTGTCCTGATTTCAGGATTGAGCAGATCTTCATATTTGTCTGCTTCATAAAAAGACATTCCATTCAAGTAAACATCTCCGAGATGCTTGTTATGCCCTCTTACAAGCCAGTCCCCGAACACCTTCTCCCTGTATGGGTTAAAATCTCCGAAAAATTCATTGGGTATTACTGTTTTCGATACAGTGCCTTCTTCCTTTTGCCAGTTCTGAATCCGTTCAGAGCCCTTTATTACCACCTTTTCTCCCTCGGCTGCCTGATAGGTTATCCTTCTTGAATTACTGAGTCCGGCATTAACCGGTTTAACCCATTCCCGGTATTCTCCTTCATGAACTATTATGGTATCCCCTGCTTCCGCTACAGAGGCTGCCTTATTAATGGTCAAAAAAGGATCCTCTTTTGTCCCCTTTCCAGCATCCGAACCATTTTTAGCAACATGATATTCTCTGACCATTTTTATCCTCCTTTTTTGTCTTTTGCTCATTTTTACTTGCCGATATTTGGTTTTAAAACTACTTTTATTCCTTCTCTGGATTCAACCAGTTCAAAACCTTTCTCCCAATCTTCAAGACTTAACCTGTGAGTGATAAGATCAGCCAGGTTAACCTGTCCTTCTTCCATCACCTTTAAGCACTTTTCCCATATATCCCAGGTATGACTGAAAGAACCCTGTAAGGTAACCGCCTTTGATATCAGCTTATCCAGGCTGAAGTCAACTGGTTCCGGTCCCCAGGCTACTTTATTAATAATCCCTGAAGGCCTTACCAGTTCCAGAGAAAGTTTCAGGGTCGCTGCCGGTCCTGCAGCGTCAACGACTACATCTGCCCCATAACCCTCATTTTTTTCCAGGACAATAGGCACAGGATCAGTATTGTCACTGTTTATTATCATGGTTGCTCCATATTTCCCGGCCATCTCCAGTCTCTTTTCATCACCGCCGGTACCGATAACAATTATTTCACTGGCTCCGCTCAGCTCCAGCATTTTACAGGCCAGGATTCCAATGGGTCCTGGTCCGATTACAACTGCCACATCTCCGGGTTTAACCTTCATCTTTTCAACTACAACATTGTAGGCTACACAGAGAGGTTCAGTTAATGCAGCCTCTTCCAGGCTGACATTATCGGGTACCCGGTGCAGTATTCTCTCCGGAACCTTCACATACTCTGCATAGGCTCCATCCACACCAAATCCATATCCCTTCCTGTCTCTGCACAGGCGGTAGTCATTGGTCCTGCACAGCAGGCATTTCCCGCAGTATTCAGCATGGGTTTCAGCCGTTACCCGGTCACCTGTTTTGAATTTCTCCACCCGGGAGCCTGTTTTTGCAATGATTCCGGAAAACTCATGTCCCAGTATCAGCGGGACTTCTACAGGATAGCTGACATTATTATGATGCATATGGGGATCACTGCCACAGATACCGATACTGTCTACTGCG
>JAAYLO010000312.1 GCA_012521855.1 Halanaerobiaceae bacterium | reverse complement strand
GTATACAGAGATCTGCCTTCAATTCCTTTCTCAAAAAGCCGGCTGCCCCTATATGGTCAAAATGACCATGTGTAAGGACTATAGATTTAATTTCCAGCGGCTTTTTCTTAATAAAAGACAGAATTCTCTCACCATCATCACCAGGATCAATGATAAAAGAGAATTTTTCATCATTGACTATATAGGTATTTGTCAAATTCATGCCAACTTCAAGTGTATAGATCTCCATAAAAAAACCCCTCTAAAATTCTTTTCTGCTATCCAGTAATAGAGTAACCGGGCCATCATTGATTAATTCAACATCCATCATGGCCTGAAACTGTCCCTTCTCAACCTTCAGACCGCTTTTTTGAGCAGTGTCCAGGAAAAACTGGTATAATTCTTCTGCTTTATCAGGAGAAGCAGCAGAAGTAAAATTCGGCCGGCGGCCTTTACGACAGTCACCATAAAGAGTAAACTGTGAAACTATCATGAGCTCTTTTCCGGTTTCCAGGGCAGAAAGATTCATTTTCCCGTTCTGATCTTCAAAAATCCTCAAGTTTACAATTTTATCAACTAAATACCGGGCATCTTCTTCTGCATCAGTACTCCCGACTCCCAGAAAAACCAGAAGCCCGTCTCCAATCTCTGCTTTTATCATACCATCAATTTTTACCGAAGCTTTTTTCACCCTCTGTACTACGGCTCTCATCTAATATCACCTGTCTTTCTATGTTGGATTGGCCCTGTCTACAGAAATAATACCAGGTATCTGGTCAATCTTCTTAATTATATCTCTCATATGTTCAAGGCCGTTCAATTCAAGGGACAATTCTATATGAGCACGATTATATTTATCGGTCCTGGCAATCACTGAAGACATATTTATCTGCTCTTCTTTTATAAGTGTAGTAATATCATTTAGTAATGCCTTTTTATTAAATGCTTCAATAGTAATATGGACCTCATAGGACTCATTCCTCTGCTCATCCCAGCTTACTGTTATGAACCTGTCTTTGTCTGTCTCCATGAGGGCTTTTAAATTCGGGCAGTCTTTCCGGTGTATTGAAACACCCCGTCCTCTTGTAATAAAACCTTCAATTTCATCACCTGGTACAGGGTTGCAGCATTTTGCCATCCTGACCAGGAGATCTTCAACACCTCTTACCTTTATCCCCTTATCTGTAGATTTTTTAGAGGGCTTTGCAGCAAATTCATTTATATTATCTACAGCCTGCTCTTCACTTTCCTGAACAACTTTTAACCTGCTGATAACCTGTTGCGGACTCACCTGATTATAACCTATCAATTCCAGTAATTCCTCCGCACTATTCTTACCCATCTTCCTGGCCAGCCGTTCAAACTCATCATGTTTTTCATTATCCTTTAGATCTATATGACGGCGTTTCAGTTCCTTGTCTAACAGTTCTTTTCCCCTCTGAACTATCTCATCTCTTTCCTGTATCTTAAACCAGTATTTGATTTTACTACGGGATTTTGTTGTTTTGACAAATTTTAGCCAGTCCCTGCTCGGTCCGCCACTGCTTTTCGAAGTCTGTATTTCAACTATATCTCCATTCTGTAATTTATAATCCAGTGGTTTAATCATGCCATTGACCCTTGCACCGATACAATTATAGCCGACCTCTGTATGGATAGAAAATGCAAAATCAACAGGAGTAGCATTACCGGGGAGTGACACGACGTCACCTTTGGGTGTAAAGACAAAAACCTCATCTTCAAATAGATCTATTTTCAAAGCCTCCATGAATTCATGAGGTTCCTGCAAATCTTTCTGCCACTCCAGGAGCTGTCTCAGCCAGGATAACTTCTCTTCAAAGGCCTGGTCTTTTATATTACTTTCTTTATACCGCCAATGTGCTGCTATTCCATATTCAGCTGTTCTATGCATCTCCGGGGTTCTAATCTGAATCTCCAGAGGATCTCCTTTCGGGCCGATAACTGTTGTATGGAGAGATTGATACATGTTGGATTTGGGCATCGCAATATAATCTTTAAATCTCCCGGGAATAGGTTTCCAGAGCTCATGGACTATACCCAGGACCTCATAACATTCCCGGACAGTCTCCACAATTACTCTTACAGCTGTAAGGTCATAAATCTCAGTAAAGTCTATCTCTTTTCTCTTCATCTTTTGATAAATACTATATAGGTGTTTAGGCCTCCCGTATATTTCTGCTGTAAGCTGGGCCTCACCGATTTTCTCCTTGAGTATATCAAGCGCTTCCTGAATATCTTTCTCCCTTTGTGCTCTATTTGCTGCTACCTTTTTCGCTATCTCGTAATACATATCTGGTTCAAGAAATCTAAAAGCCAGGTCCTCCAGTTCCCATTTCAATCTGGAAATACCCAGCCGGTGGGCCAGTGGTGCATAAATTTCCAGGGTCTCTCTGGCTTTTGCTATGCGTTTTTCTTCCGTCATATAACTTAATGTGCGCATATTATGTAAGCGGTCAGCAAGCTTTATCAGGATAACCCTGATGTCTTCAGCCATAGCAATAAACATCTTTCTGAGGCTCTCGGCCTGGCGTTCTTCCCTTGTCTTGAATGTCAATCTGGTTAACTTAGTAACTCCGTCTACTAAAAGGGCAATCTCTTCCCCAAATTCTTTCTTAATATCTTCACTGCTCACTGTGGTGTCTTCAACAACATCATGTAATAATGCCCCTGCAATGGAAACTATATCCAGCTCCAGTTCGGCAAGTATATGGGCAACCCCAAGGGGGTGATTAACAAAAGGCTCACCTGAATGCCTGTTCTGTCCCTGATGCGCCTTTTTAGCATACTCATATGCTTTTATCACAATTGACAGATCCGGATTATCCATATATTTTTTTATCCGGTCCAATAGTCCATCCAGGTCCATCAAGCTTTCTTTCACTCCTTAAGTAATGAAAAGACATCATAACCCTTTAGTTGTTCTCTTCCCTTCAAAAACTCCAACTCCATCAAAAAACCGATACCCTGAACACTGCCTCCCAGTTCTTCTACAAGCTTTGTTGCAGCAATTATGGTCCCTCCTGTAGCCAGGAGATCATCAACTATGATAACCTTTTCACCCCTTTTCAGGGCATCTTTGTGTATCTCTATCTGATTACTTCCATATTCAAGGTCATAAGAAATGGAGATTGTTTCACCAGGTAATTTCCCTGGTTTTCTGACAGGAATAAAACCTTTTCCCATTAATACAGCCATGGGAGCACCGATAATAAAACCCCTGGCTTCAATACCGACTATATAATCAAAATCATAATCCTGATAATGCTCTACCATTCTGTTGATGGCTTCATGGAAAGCATCGCCTTCCCGCCACAAAGTAGTAAGATCCTTAAATACTATCCCTGGTTTAGGAAAATCAGGAATATCTCTAACTAATTTAGCCAGCTCCATTGATTTTTCCCCCTTATATGCTTTTTAATTTATCCAATAATTGATATAGATCCTCCCTCATGGCCAGATCAACAAAGCAATTATAGCTTTTTATTATATTAACACTTTTATTATAACTGATAGAGCTGGATAAGTCCAGTTTTTCTACTGGTCCTGGCAATAGAGAAATAGAATGCTCCTCTTTTTCAAGAAGCCCCAGCTCTTCAAAAATATCAAGACCCTTTTTCAGTATCTCCTGATTACAGGGTATTTTCCCGTAATCACTAAACAGTGTATGAATTTTTTCAAGTAATATCTTCCTGCTGGAAACCCTTTTTAAGAATATATATAAATGCCGTAAAAAATCAGTAGAGGGAATTTTCCTCTGAATAATTTCCTTATTGATCAAGGCATCTCTTCTGGAATAAAGCAGGTGAATCCTTAATTTTTCAAAGACAAAAAAATCAATATATCTCTTCATCTCCTCAAGAGAAAAAGGCAATGATAGAAAAACAAGGTCATTGATATGATACTCTGATCCTGTCTTCTCCATCTCTTCCAGGAGATTTGGGGTAAAAAAGAAAATAGAACCTCCATTATACTTCAGTTTATTTTCAATACCGGCCTCTCCAGCCAGATAAACCTGGCTGCCAATTTCCCTTTTCAGTTCATGGTAAAGACTAAAATTGTTAATGTAAATGGCAGCTCTCTGTTCTTTATTGTATATATTTTTTAAATAAGCCGGAATATCCCGGCAGCCCCTTTTATCCAGCAGGATAAAATCTTCACTTCTATACTCAAGAGGATAATAAGCTGTCCTGCTCGCAATATTAAAATCTTCAAGGATTATTTGCAAGCTTTCTGTCCCATTCCATTCATTTAGTTCAAGATGAAAAGCCAGGTCCAGTTTTTCTGTAAGAAAACCATTTAAGCTATCGCTACAATTAAAGGAAATACCCGCCAGGCCGTCTTCCAGAAAGAACTTTAGATGCCTTTTATCTCTGCCCACAGGATAAGCGTCTTTTATTCCAACATTTTTCAGTAAAAACCGTGGACGGTGGTTCCCCGTTCCAAAGGGCTCCAGCAAACTGATATAGCGGTAAAGTTCCATACTTATGTCAGCAGTCTCAATAATGGAATCAAGTTCCAGTACAGGTATTAAATCATCCCTATCCAGAAGCTCATCCAATATACGGTTAAAATCCACCCTGAAATCCGCTATCCTGTCCCCATCTATAGTCAGACCCGCAGCCATCTTATGTCCCCCAAAGCTTTCAAGATGCCCGGAACATTTACTCAAAGCCTGGTAGATATCCAGGCCGTTTATACTCCGGCAGGAACCTTTACCTGTACCATCTTCAGCTACTGCTATTAAAACAGCGGGACGGTGATACAATTCCACCAATTTTGAGGCTACAATACCAATAACACCATGATTCCAGTTCCGGGAAGCCAGTACTATTCCTTTTTCTACTTCTAAATCCATTTCACTCTCAACCATCTCAATGGCTTCACCCAGTATTCTATCCTGTAATTCCTGTCTTGCCCTGTTAATTATCACTAATTCTTCTGCAATTTCTGCTGCCTTTTCATGATCATCTGTCAGCAGCAATTCCAGACAGAGATCAGGGGTACTCATCCTTCCTGCAGCATTCAGATGTGGTGCAATAATATAGGCAATATGCCCTGTTCCAATCTCCTTATTGTTGAGACCTGTTCTCCTGATCAGTTCTTTTAATCCGGGGTTTCCGGTATCATTGATAAGCTCCAATCCTTTTCTGGTAATTATCCTGTTTTCGCCTTTTAAGGGGACAATATCAGCAACTGTACCCAGTGCTGCAATATCAAAAAGCCTGCCCAGTTTTTCCGATATATATTTCCCGCTCCTTTTGAACTCTACAGCCTGACACAATTTCAGGGCTACCCCGACACCAGCCAGATATTTATCTGGATAGGAGTCCTCTTTTTGAAGCGGGTCAATAAGAGCCAGGGCCGGAGGCAAATTGTCAGCTGGCTGATGGTGGTCTGTGACAATCACATCAAGTCCATTTTCCCTGGCGAAAGCTATCTCTTCTACAGCCGTAATCCCGCAATCAACGGTCAAAAGAAGATCATATTTTTTCCTGCAGAATTCCTGCACCACTTCCCTATTCAAACCATAGCCGTCTTTTTGCCTGTCAGGCAGATAATAATCCATTTTATAATTATAAGTATCCCTGAAATACCTGATAATTAAAGCCGTAGCAGATATGCCGTCTGCATCATAATCTCCAAAAACAATTACCCTTTCCTTATTGTCTATGGCCCTGTTTATTCTTTCAACAGCTTTCTCCATATCCTTCATTAAAAAAGGGTCATTCAGGTCCTCTATTTTTCCATAAAGGAATTTCCTGATCTCTTTCTCTTCTGTGATTCCTCTATTGCCAAGTATCTGTAAAAGAAGAGGCGGCAAATCTTCAATCCTGTTGATTTCTATCTCTCTTCTCAAATACCACTTTTTCCGCATATTATCACCATATTGATTATTCAGGACTCTTATTCAGAACTCCTGCCTCAGTCACTAATAAGAAAAACCCTCTAAAGGGCAACTGGTAAAATCTAATCCATTTGAAAATATCCAGAGTATAGAAATAACCCCCTCTTATATAAGGGGGGTGTTCTATACTATTTTTTTGCTTTTGCTGAACTCCAGTTATTCCAGCTCACCAGTAAAGAACTGGCAATACAGATAGATGAATAGGTGCCTGCCAGTATCCCGATAAGGAGGGCCAGCATAAATGTTTTTACAGATGCACCGCCAAAGAGATAAATAGCCAAGACAACAATCAGTGTTGTTATTGAGGTATTTATTGTTCTTGGTAAAGTTTCATTAATAGAACGATTGGCCTGTTCATCAAAGGGGACCCTTGGCAGTAGTTTCATATTCTCTCTGAGCCGGTCAAAAATAACTATAGTATCATTAATGGAATAACCAATTATCGTAAGAAGTGCAGCAATAAAAGGAGTATTAACTTCTTTACCCAGAATTGCAAAAAAACTGATGGTAACCAGTACATCATGCAATAAGGCAACTATGGCTGCAATTGCAAAGCGGAATTCAAACCTGATACTTATATAGATTATCATAGCTATAGAAGCCAGTAATAAAGCCAGTATTGCATTTTTCCGCAGTTCCTTACCAACGGTAGGACCGACCAGATCTGTTCTTAAGGTTTCAGCAGAAGGATATTCTTCTTTCAGGGCTGTTTCTATCTGGTTAATCTCCTGTGGAGTCAATTCCTTTGTCCTGATCAGGACACCATGAATCCCTTCCTCTTCAGACTGCTGAATAGCCGCCTCCTGGGTAAAGCCCAGAGCAGAAAGGATATTTCTAACTTCTTCATTGGAAACATGTTGGTCAAAACTGAATTCCATAAGTGTACCGCCCTGGAAATCCAGGCCAAAATTCAAGCCCCGAAAAATTATAAATAAGAAACCGAGAATTATTATTACTGATGGTATGGTATACCATATTTTCCTTTTTCCGATAATATCCATCTCTTACTGCCCCCTTCTCAGGCCAAAAGCCCCTGGATTGTCCAGTAATTTTGTATTAATAAATAGTTCAATTATATTCCTCATTATAAAGAAAGCGGTAAACATACTGATTACAACACCTATACCAAGAGTTATCGCAAAACCCCTTACAGTACCGCTGGTAAAATAGGCTAATATTATGGCAGTAATAATTGTAGTTATATTGGCATCCAGAATGGCAGCATATGATCTTTTGAACCCGCTGTCTATAGAAGTCCTGATTGTTTTACCGGTTCTTCTTTCATCCTTTATTCTCTCAAAGATAATAATATTGGCATCTACAGCCATACCTATTGAAAGGATGATACCTGCTATACCGGGAAGGGTCAAAACTGCCCTGAAACCTGCCAGAACACCCAGTGTAATTATACCATACATGACCAGTACTACAGCAGACAGCAGGCCCGGAAAACGGTAATAGAAGACCATAAATAAGCCCACAAGAACAAGCCCGACTATCCCTGCTATTAAACTCTTCCTTATGGCAATTTCACCAAGAGTAGGGCCTACTGTCCTGGCCTCTATTGCCTCTACCGGTACCGGGAGTGCACCTTCTCTTATCAGAACAGCGTGATTATGTGCTTCCTCCAGAGTATAATAACCGGTAATCTGCCCTCCGCCCTTGATAACACTCTCTACAACAGGAGCAGTCAAGAGCTCATCATCCAGATAGATAGAAATACGCTGGTTAAGATACTGCCTGGTAATCTCCTCAAAGCGCTTCGAACCCGCACTGGTAAGTTCAAAAGTTACTACCGGGTTATTATATTGGTCATAGACAGCCCGTGCATCTGCTATGGATTCACCTGTCATCAGAACCTGCCCCTGCGGGCTTCTGAAGGTCAATACGGCTGTTTTCCCGATAGTCTCCAGGGCCTGGTTGGGATCCTCAACAGCTGGAAGCTCTACTATTATTTTATCACTTCCTTCACGCTGTATTACGGCCTCTGCCAGTCCGATGGAATTCACCCTTCTTTCAATAATATTTACCAATCCTGTCATTATATTATCATCTATTTCTCTCTGTTCTGTAAGCCTGGCCTGTAATACGATATGTGAGCCGCCGCGTAAATCCAAACCGAGATTTATACCATATTTATCAAGTAATAAATATGAGATTATAATAATAGCGGCAATAATAAATAAGCTAAGTATTCTCTTCTTTTTATAATTCATTACATCTTACCCCCAATT
>JAAYLO010000311.1 GCA_012521855.1 Halanaerobiaceae bacterium | reverse complement strand
GACCGCAGACCATATGCTCCTGGAGAGCATGGTCAGAGCAGGAGAGGAAAACAGTCTGAATATGGATTGCAGCTGAGAGAAAAACAAAAGGTACGGAAAATCTATGGAATGTTGGAAAAACAATTTCATCGTTATTATGAAATGGCAGAAAAGATGCCGGGCATAACAGGTGAAAATTTCCTCAGCTTATTGGAAAGAAGACTTGATAATGTGGTTTATAGATTGGGTTTTGCAACTTCACGAAGTGAAGCCAGACAGTTTGTATTACACGGACATATTCTGATAAATGGCCAGAAGGTAAATATACCTTCATACCTGGTAGACGTAGAAGATGTAATAAGTGTCAAGGATTCCAGCCGGAAATCAAACAGATTTAAGGATGTTTTTGAATATAATGCTGATATTACTGTTCCCGAATGGTTAAGTGTAGACCTGGAAAAGGCAGAGGGTAAAGTATTGGCTTTACCTACCAGAGAAGATATCGATTATCCTGTACAGGAACATCTAATTGTTGAGTTTTATTCGAGATAAGACAGGATTTCCTTCTAATAAAAAGGAGGGTTTTGAATTAATGATAGAAATTGAAAGACCACGTGTAGAGATAGTAGAAAGTACTGATAAGATGGCCAGGATTGAGGTGGCCCCGCTGGAGAGAGGATATGGTATAACACTGGGCAATGCCCTGCGTCGTATCTTATTGTCTTCTCTTCCCGGTGCTGCCATCACTTCGGTAAAGATAGAAGGAGTAAGACATGAATTTTCAACAATCCCCGGTGTTGTTGAAGATGTTGCAGAGATAATTCTTAACCTGAAAGGTGTTGTCTTAAAATATAATGGAGATACACCTGAGAAAATAACCATAAATTATGAAGGCGAAGGAGAAGTAACAGTTGCAGATTTTGTACCATCAGGAGATATTGAGTTTATCAATAAAGACCACCATATTGCAACATTGGAAAGTGACGGGAAATTAGTACTGGAAGCAACTGTTGAACGCGGACGTGGCTATTTAACTGCAGAGGAGATTCAGGAAAATTTTCACAAAGTAATTGGTCTTATTCCCATCGATGCTTCATTTAGTCCAATCACAAGAGCCAATTTCAGAGTAGAAAATACCAGGGTCGGACAGGTAACTGATTATGACCGCTTAATCCTGGAGGTATTTACAAATGGCAGTATTTTGCCTGAGGATGCTGTCAGTCTGGCAGCTAAAATAATGGTAGAACATCTGGAGCTGTTCATTAACCTGACAGATAAAGTTAATGATGTTGAAATAATGGTGGAAAAGGAAGAAGAAGAAAGAGATAAAGTACTTGATACAACTATTGAAGAATTGGAACTCTCTGTTCGTTCATCCAATTGTTTAAAACGCGCCGGCATAAATACTGTCAATGAATTGATTAATAAAACAGAAGAAGATTTAATGAAAGTAAGAAACCTTGGAAAAAAATCTTTACAGGAAATAAAAGAAAAATTGGCAGAGCTTGAATTGAGTCTAAAAGATTCAGAGATCTAGAAAAAGGAGGGATTATTCATGCCAAACAGGAAATTAAATATTAGCTCTTCTCACAGGAAAGCAATGTTCAGTAATATGCTTACTGATTTTTTCAGACATGAGAGAATAGAAACTACCTTAGCAAAAGCAAAAGAACTGCGTCCATTGGCTGAAAAACTCATCACTACTGCCAGGAACAGTGATCTGGCGTCAAGGCGTAAAGTGTTGAGG
>JAAYLO010000310.1 GCA_012521855.1 Halanaerobiaceae bacterium | reverse complement strand
CCTCCTAATAAATTTATTTCTTTCACTAAAACAGTCTCTTTTTCTCTATCTGAGATATAATCTGGTATTGGCTATATAAAGTATATCTCCAGTTTTTACTTCATATGGTTTACCGCTTTCAACCTTAAATTTTCTATTCTCTCCTTTGCGTTTTATACCACTACCGTTAGAAGAACCAATATCCTCAAAATACCAGGTATTCCCTACATTATTAAGAACCGCATGCTGTCTGCTTATTAAAGAAGAATAAACAGCATCAGACAAGTCTATATCCACTTCATTTGTTCTGGTTTTTTTCCCTATCAGGCAAGATGTACGGTTGCCTATATCCCATTCTCTGGTTATTCTCCCATCATCATCTTTTAAAACCAGTTTAGTAACTTTATTACCATATACCTCTACTCTTTTTTTCCTTTTTATCCAGCTCACCGTAAAAAAAGTTATCAATGCCAGTATTGACAATATCGGTACCAATATTATCCTGGCAGCATATAAAAAATTCACATATACCAATCCTGCCAGAATGATTACAACTATCATAATATTAATGACCTGGATAAGAATATCATCTTTCTTTTTTTCTTCCCTGCTTTTTTTCAATTTTGTTTTATAGATCCATCTTTTTATATGTCCGGGAACATTTAAAAAAGAAAGAATTTTTTTAAACATAATACACTCTCCTTTCAAAATTTTTTCCTTCCGCCAGTAAAATACTGTCTAAAAAGTTCATCAGTATCTATATTCCCCTTTACTTTTGTCTTTTCTTTTTTTTCAACTTTCTTCCTGGTATCCGGGTTAAATCCAAAATAGCTTTCAAATTGTTTTCTGAAATCCGCAGGATCTACATAAACAGGGCGTACAGTAGTCGTAGTCTTCCCCTTCGTCTTATCAATCTTAAGTTCTTTCTTAAGACTTTCATCATATTCTTTCCGGGATTGATCATTACTGAGGACATTGTAAGCTTCTACTATTAACTTGAATTTTTCTTCAGCATTTTTATCCTCTTTATTGCGGTCAGGATGATATTTAAGGGTTAATTTTCTGTAAACCTTTTTTAAGTCATTCTTACTGATATTTGGATCTACACCTAAGATCTCATAATAATTCTTCTTAATTTTAATACCCCCTTAAAGCTGATATTAGTCAACCAGAATTTTTGGAACTGTCTTTCTTTTATCATGTATTACCTTTACACCCGATAATTCGCGGATTATATTCCTCATATAACGGTATATCTCCAGATTTGTATATTCCCTGTCTTCAAGGTTTAATCTCCTGATGAGATACTTTTCCAGCAAAATCCTTCTCACAATCTTTGTATTCAAACACTCCATAGCAAAGGCAAAATCAAGGGCATCTCTTGATAAATTAATCAGATTATTGGCAAAGCTTTCTACTATTAAGGGGTGTAATGTAGATCTGCCGATACTGGCATATGGTACATTTATAATATTTATGGTATTAAACTCAGTCTGAAAATCCCCGAAATCACTATAATCTGACCTGAGCCTTGCACCCTCCCGCAGCTTGAACCTGCCGATTTCCATTTCATTGTCTTTTATTTCAAGATCATCTTCCAGGACAACCTGGCTTTCATAACACTTAAAATCCTTTTCTTCTCTCATTTCCATAAACCTTATCTTCACAATCATTTCCTTATTGGTATTAAAATACTCTATCCTGTTTACCTCATCAAGGAAATAGATAATCCCATTGTGTTTGATCAGACCTTTGTTTATACAGAAATACCTGTCCTCAATAAAAATATCACTGCCTGCAATAATCCCGTCTGAGTACTCATGAAAATAATAATCAATAAAATTTCTGGGGTAATCCCTCAGGTTCATCAACATACTTTTTTTTAGAATGTTTCCACTTTGAAAAAAGGGTATATTGTTCTTAAACAAGTTTTCTGCCCTCCTTACTTCAGCCCATCAAAGAAGTCTAGCTTGGATAAGTCATCTTCAAAGGCGAAGTATTTCCTTTCACCAACATGTAGTTTTTCATCTTTTCTACAGACAGGTAAAACATAAAAACCCCAGCTTTTCTCATCTGTATAGACAAAAAACTTAATCTCACCATTTCTTATATTATCTGTCTCTTCCTGAATTATCTTGCCTTCATATTCACTGATAATCTTATCTACTTCCATAAATACATATTTATCTATATCATTTTCATAGATGTATTCTTTCTCAATGGTTCCATCATCACTTTTTAGATAAAAATTTACTTTCTCTGTACTTATAGGTTTAGATATAAATCCTTTAGCCTCGTCTGTTCTCTCCTGCCTTTTTATTACGATCTTTTCTTTTCCAGTGAAGGTCTGTGCTGTCAGGTAATAGGGGACTACAGGTGCTGCATTTTCAATGGTTACTTCAATATCTCCCAATTTCCTGGACTTCATATATTTTATTACTCCACGTAAACAGGCCAGTTTCAACTCCAGGGATTGTCCCTCATCTGTACCCTTTTGTTTAAATTCAATACTCTTCCCCGGTACAAATTCTTTTAATGCTTCTTTAAAGATATCTATTTTACAGGATTGGCCGGTGAGCTTAATAATTGAATAATCCATCAATTCTCTTTCCTCATAAAATTTCTCAAGGAATTTTCTCACAATATCATAGATATCAGCCTTAATTAATTTGGTAATTTCCTTGATATTAAAGACTACATCAGGAAACTTATGGACTGTTTCCAGAACACCGTCATTCATTATAGATAGATTCCATTTGCTAAGTGAGGTTATGTGGAGATCACTGTCAACTATTTCAAATCCTGATGAATCAAATTTGTTCCTGATTATATTGGTTCTCTTAAAAAACTGTTTTTTCATATTCTCTGCCAGTTCCCAGAGAAAATAGAAATTGTTTTTTACCTTCTGATATTCTGCACTTGTTTTGTTCTCATATTCTTTAAACCTTGTGGGTATGATACTTTCAACCTCCTGATAACTTTCAACAAATTTCTTATAAATTTCCTTTACTCCTATTTCATCAACTATCCTGAAAATATCAACAGCAGGGATAGGAATCAATTCATCTATATCTATAATCTCACCATTATTTTTGTAATAATGGGCAAATACAATCTTCATATACTGCATTATCCGGTAGGTTATATTGTTCCCGCCAAAATTTGTATCTCCATTCTCATAGCCTGTTTTTATATATACCCGGTAGGATATATCCCCTTCTTCAATCTGGAAACTACAGGAAGATAAATCTGTAGTCCCACCTCCACAGTCTATTACCAGTGCTTTATACTCCTGCCCGTCGGCAAAATTCCCTGATTTGATGATATTGGCAATGGTGTTATAAAGTACAGATATACCCTCATCAAGAACATTTTTTTCCTCAATATTGTAGTCATACATAATTTCTTTGAACATCTCAATAAACTGTGCCTTCATCTTGACCGGACTGGAGATATGTATATTCTTAAATTTGCATTTAAAACTCTGTTCTGCTACCTGTATTACATAATCTATATAGGCCTTAATTATATCTCCTCTTTTGACAATAGCTATATTTCCTTTTTCATCATAAATCTCTTCTTCCTGCTGATAATTATTGACCCAGCGTTTGATACCCTGAAAGGAACTGGCATTACTGGAATAATCATTTTTCTTCATCCGGTCCAGGGCTTCATAGCCAAAGAGATATTTTATATTATCCTTATCCTTACAATCCAGGACATAAACTGTACTGGGCATAATTTCAATCCATTTCTCTTCTTTAGAACTGGTATTAGGGAATTTGACAAAATTTATTTCATTTATCTTTATATTGTTATTCAATATATCATTATATGAGGGGCTTGAAACATAATTGCTGTCCAGGTAAGCCCCGGCAGTAGTATTTGATGTTCCGAAATCAATACAGAGTACCGCCTTTGTTTCCTCCAGTCTTTTTATTTCAAAATCAATAATCGGTACCCGGTAGTGATAAAGATTGATAGGAGGTAGTTTTTTGTCCTGATAATATGTTTTATAAAGGTATTCGGACTCATTTTTCCTGAAAAAGAGGAAACAATAATTCTTGTTATCAAGACCGTCCAGCCTCAAATTATCCTTGTTTGCATATAGGTAATATGTATCATCCTGATCTTTATTTAAGTTAAAAATACCGCAGAGGTAATTCTCACCGTTTACCAGTAATACATTGGATTCTTCAAGATCATTTTCAATGATTACCTTGTAGCGGTCTTCTCTATTTATTCCTACTTCTGGATAGACGGAAATCTTCGCTGGTAGCTTGATTTTGTCCAGATTATCCAGTTTAGTAAGGGAGTTTTCCAGCAGACACTCCTGTATTCTTTCCAGGCCGCCCTCTTTCTTTTTATCAATCAGTTCAGGTTCTTTCACACCTCTGTATTTCAGGATTATCTCGATCAATTTTTCCCTGTCATATTCTCTTTGATAGGCTTTAATTATTTTGTACTGATAACAAATATTACGAAGTTTATATGTCGACATTTCAAGTAATTCACTTCTGGTAAATCTTCTGCCCTCATTGATCTTTTCATCAGGATTTAATCTATATGACCACACCTTAACTCACCCCTCTAATATATTGCAATCTTATCAATTTTCATTGTTTCATCAACATCAATAATTCCAAAATGAAATTTCCAGTAGATCCTCACCGTAAAATTCAAAGGTAAAAACAATTTCTTCAAACCCTCCATTATCTTTAAGTTTTTTAGATTATCTTCCTGCCTTATGTAAACCAGTATTTCATTTATATCTTTCCTGTTTATATAGACTATTGAGCCTTTATAGATTTTTTTTACGGTATCTTTAAAATAATAGATATGATCACCGGTAACATAAAGCTTGAGTAAATTTTTTAGCAGGATATTCTTTTCCTTTATAGAAAAATAACTTAGAATATCAGCAAGTTCTGAACCAAAATTTCCGTTTTTTAATTCCCGGTAAATAAATAATTTGTAATATTCAATCCTGTCCAGTCCCTGTAGTAAATCAAGTTGTCCCAGATAATGAACCAGGAGATCAAAAGCTACTTCCCTCAACTCCTGATCATCGTGGTAATCAGCTGCAAAAAGGTCTTTAAAGATATTATAAAACCTGTAATAAGGATTTAACTCCATTTCTCTTTCTATTACCCTGTTGTTGATGAAGGAATGGCTTAATTCCATATAGGGTGAATAGCTTGAAGCAAATTCAATATCAATCTTGGCAAGGCTTATACCATCATTTTTTGCTTTTATTAAGGCTTCCCATATATAGTTCATTCTATTCTATTATTACCCCTTTACAGATATATTCGGGAAAGTACTGTTGAATCTCCGAAACTAAAAAACTTAAAAGATCATAGCTCAGAAAATCCATTTCCATTCTTTCAAACTCCAGAATCATTACTTTTCTAAACTTATCACTCCTTATTTCATCATCAATATAATAATTAAAATCATATGTAGTAAGTGTATCAGGTAAATATTCCTGAATTTTTATATCCTGGATACGAAAATCATCCAGTTTTTCAAATGAACCAGCCAGCCTGTTTAGTTCACCATAAGTCCTTATCACTTTATTCCCTTTATTGACAAAACGGTTTAAAAATCTCTCCTTCTTTTTATTGGAAAAGAGGGGGAAATCAAATTCATCATTCTCAACAGATTTATAATTCTGAACAACTATATATAAATTCCACTCTATAGAGCTG
>JAAYLO010000309.1 GCA_012521855.1 Halanaerobiaceae bacterium | reverse complement strand
TGATGATACGAAAACAGAGCTGAATAGTAATGGAACGAAGGTCAGGCTGAGTGATAAGGGGATTGAGTTTATGTAAAAAATTAATACATTTTTAATGAAAGATAAGAGTTTTTCTGTTATAATTTTCTATAAAGACAGAGAGCTGCATAAGACAGCTCTCTTTTCAGGTCAAAAAGAGACAGGGGGGTTAATATGGAGGATAGATACAGGAATAATACAATAATGGATGAAGAGCTTCAACTAATAAGCAGGCTGAAAGAAGAGATCAATAAGGTTATAATAGGACAGGAATACATGGTGGACAGGATCTTGATTGCCTTATTGACAGGAGGGCATATCTTACTGGAAGGAGTACCTGGACTGGCCAAATCACTGACCGCAAGTACCATTGCCAGGGTACTGGGGATTGATTTCAAGAGGATTCAGTTTACCCCTGATTTATTACCGGCAGATATCCTGGGGACAGAGATATACAACCAGCATACCGGTGAATTTGTCAGTAAGAAGGGGCCTATTTTCAGTAATATAATCCTGGCTGATGAAATAAACCGTGCCCCTGCCAAGGTGCAGTCTGCATTACTGGAAGCCATGGAGGAGAGGCAGGTTACCATCGGGGATACGACTTATAAACTGGATACTCCATTTCTGGTAATAGCAACCCAGAACCCTCTGGAACAGCAGGGAACATATCCTCTGCCTGAAGCCCAGCAGGACAGGTTTATACTGAAACTGAAGGTAGATTATCCTTCCCGGCTGGAAGAGGAGGCTATTATTGATAGATTTGCCTTTCAGGGGCAGGATAATTCAATCAGCCTGAATAAAATCTTATCCGCAGAAGATATCCTGGAACTGAGGGAGAGAGTCGGCTCTATATATGTTGATGATAATATTAAAAACTATGTACTGGATATAGTCTTTAAAAGCAGGGAAAAATCCGATTATATAGCCTGCGGGGCATCGCCAAGGGCTTCCCTCAGCCTGATCAGGGCAGTAAGGGGCAGGGCCTTTCTTAAAGGACGTGATTATGTTGTTCCTGATGATGTAAAGGCCGTTGTCTATGATGTGCTGAGACACAGGATTATTCTGACATATGAGGCAGAAGCAGAGGAGATAAGCCAGGAAGATATTATTACAGAGCTGCTGGAAGAGGTAAACCTGCCTTGAGGAAGAGTTTTACCTGTAAACTCTAACTGAATTAAGGAAGTGTTCTGGATGCTTTCAAAAAAGATGAGAAAAAAGATCAGGAATGTTGAAATAAAATCCAATAGACTGGTGGAAGAGATATTTTCCGGGGATTACCGTTCAGGTTTCAGGGGGAAGGGGATAGAATTTGATGATATCCGGCAGTACAATTTCGGTGATGATGTACGGAGTATTGACTGGAATGTTACTGCCCGCCAGAACAGGCCCTATATCAAGCAGTATCAGGAAGAAAGGGAATTGAACATTTACCTTCTGGTTGACCTGTCTCATTCCAGTAATTTCGGGAGGAAAATGGATATTATTGTTGAATTGAGTGCTACCCTGGCCTTTTCAGCAATAATGAATAATGATAAGGTAGGGGCTCTTCTTTTTACAGACAGGGTGGAAAAGTTTGTACCCTCCCGGAATGGCAGGAAACATGTTCTGTCAATTATTCATGATATCCTGGTCCTTGAGCCTGAGCACAGGGGAACAGATCCTGGAAAAGCCCTGGAGTATTTTAACAGGGTCGAAAAAAAACAGAGCATCGTTTTTCTGATCTCTGACTTTCTTGCTGATGGTTTTGAAAAAGAATTGAAAATTACCGATAGAAAACATGATCTGGTTTTGCTAAGAATCATTGACCCTGCTGAAGAAAGGCTGCCGGCAGGGGCTATCTTTGCTTTTGAGGATATGGAGACCGGTGAGACTGTTTTTATTGATAATTTGCGGGGAGATAGGGAGATAAATGCTATAGTAAATCTTCCGAAAAAGAAGCTCATAAATATCTATACTGATGAAGATTTTGTCAAGCCGCTGAAATATTTTTTCAAAAGGAGAGGCTGAAGATGAGAATGAAGTGGTCCTTCAAAATTCCGGTAGCTCTCATGACAGTTTTGCTCCTTTTTACCTGGACAGCCGGCGGAGAGGAAAGGAATATTTTCGTCGGAGATTTGATTGTGATAGAGATTACTGCTGCTGATTATACTTATGCTGAACTGGAAAATATCTTCAGGGAATTTGAGATTGTCCATTACAGGGAGCTCGAAAGGGGATATGAACTGACCCTAAGGACATTTGAACCGGGGGAGTATAATATCAGACTCGGGGATAAAGAATTGCAGATAGTGGTAAGCTCTATCCTGGAGGAGATGGATAATGGCGGGATTTTTCACGGTGATGCAGAACCCCTGGACTCTTACTATAGTAAAATATACATTTATGTTATTCTTGTGTTTTTGCCCATATTCATATTGTTAACAGCATATTCTTCCTGGCTTTTCATTAAAGGCAGGAGGCGGGGAAAGAAAACTCCTTTTCAGGTATTCCACAGGAAACTGGAGGCTATTGAGACAGGCACAGCTGATTTCTTTGTCGAGCTGACCTTTATCTTCAAGGAATACCTGGAGAAGTCTTTTGACTGTCTGATCAGGGGGAAAACCACTGAGGAGATCATTGCTGAAATCAGGGTACTGGAGCCGCTTAAAGAAAAAATCGCTGAAATCAGGGAGTGGCTGGAAAGAGCTGATTATTATAAGTTTACCGGTACTGAGGCTTCTTTTGAAGAAATGGAAAAAATGAAGACAGGACTTAAAGAGCTTGTAAGTGAGATAGAAGAACTGATTCAGGTAAAAGAGGGATAGGGATGTTTCGGTTTCAAAACTGGTATTTCTTATTATTCATTCCTGTAATAATATATCTTTTTTTAATTAAAAAAGAAAAGTCAAGCCTGGGCTTTTCCAGTGTGAAACTCCTGAAAGAAGCCGGCTTGAAGGAGACAATCAAACACATGTCAGGCAAATACCTTATCACTACAGCATTGATATTGCTGTGTATAGCATTAGCCAGGCCGCAACTTGCTGATGAGAATTACAGGATTAAGCAGGAAGGCATTGATATTGCCCTGGTACTGGATGTCTCCAGTTCAATGCTCTCTGTAGATATTAAACCTGACCGGCTCTCAGCAGCTAAAGAAACCATAGAAAATTTTATTCAAAAAAGGACAAATGACCGCCTGGCTCTCATAATATATGCCGGGACTGCCTATACCCGGATCCCCTTGACACTGGACCATAATCTGATCAGGGAATCACTTCAGGATGTTGATATCAATTCTGTTAACCAGGATGGGACAGCTATTGGAATGGGTATCTCTGTAGCCATAAACAGGTTGAAAAAGAGTGAAGCGGAATCAAAAGTGATCATCCTGGTCACAGACGGTGTAAATAATGCAGGGGAAATAGACCCCCTCACTGCTGCAGCTTTAGCCCGGGATATGGAGATAAGGGTTTATACCATCGGTGTCGGTACAGATGAAACTCTTATACCTTACCAGTTTTTCGGCCAGACCAGATACCAGCGGTATGAAGCCGGGCTTGATGAGGATTTGTTGATGGAAATTGCAGAAAGGACCGGAGCCAGATATTACCGGGCAGAAGATGCAAAAGAGCTTGCCAGTATCTTTACCGAGATTGACCGGCTGGAAAAGAGCTTTTTTGACAGGGATAATTTCCAACATTATACTGAACTGGCCTTTGTCTTTATCATGATTGCACTGGTACTGCTTTTAGCAGGAATATTTCTTGACCAATATTATTATATCCGTATACCTTAAGCAGGGGGTTGTATTATGTCCTGGTCTAAAATAGAATTCGGGAATACTGAGAATATTGTATTTTTTATAATCCCTGTGGTTATCATTATAATTCTTATTGCAGGTTCTAAAAAGAAGGAAGAGATTTTGAAAAAGCTTAATCTGAATTATGAAAATAAGTACAGGCTTCCGGCCTTTGTGCTGATAACAGCAGCTGCAACCCTCATTGTTATCTCCCTTCTAGGCCCTCAGGCTTTTAAGGGTTACAGGGAACTTAAGCGGGAGGGGCTGGATATATATGTTCTTTTTGACACTTCAAAGAGTATGCTCGCAGAAGATATTAAGCCAAACCGTCTGGAGCTTGGCAAGAATATTGTAAAAAGGCTCCTGGATACACTGGAAGGGGACCGGGTGGGCTTTATTCCTTTTTCATCTGATGCCTATATCCAGATGCCCCTTACTGATGATTATGAACTGGCCGGGATGTTTTTGAAGGTTATTGATACTGATATGATAGCAGGAGGGGGTACAAATCTGGCTGCAGCCATAAACCTGGCAAGATCTTCATTTACTGGTTCTGCCGAGGGGGACAGGGTGATATTGATTATCAGTGACGGGGAAGAACATGAGAACAGCTCTATGGAGATAATAAAAGATATCAGGGATGAGAATATAAAGGTTTTTGCTATAGATATCGGAACAGAAAAGGGCAGCCTGATCCCTGAGTATGATTCCAGGGGAAGGCCTGTCTCCTACAAACAGGACCAGCGGGGTGAATATGTAATTACCCGTTTACAGGCTGACAGTTTAAAGAAACTGGCAGAAGCAGGAGGGGGTGCTTATTTTCAGGCCTCTGCAGGCGGACAGGAGATAAACAGTTTCCTGGAAAAGATATCTTCTCTGAAGCGGAGCCAGTATGAAGCAAGGAGGATAAGGAGCTATACCCAGTTATACCAGTATTTCCTCGGCCCCGCACTCATTCTCGTAATAACGGGATATCTTCTATTGAGGGGAGTGAGGATAGGTGAAAAATAAATATATTTTATATATAATTATTCTCATCTGTATAG
>JAAYLO010000026.1 GCA_012521855.1 Halanaerobiaceae bacterium | reverse complement strand
TGCAGTATCATTCTTTATTAAAGCAGCGGGATTGTAGAAAAAATGATAAGCCGCTCTTCACTCCATACAAAAATGGAAAGCCTGGTCATAATTATTATCCTTATGTTAATTTATTTATTACTGATGATTTTATTCAGGGCCATTACAAAGGATGACCTGAAATATTTTAAAGGCTAAAACCAGGATAATAGTTTCTCTTTCTGCATTCTTGTCATCTGTTTTATCTCATACTCCCTTTTCATTGCCCTGCCCTTAGCCTCATATTCTTCAAAATACTCCAGTTTCACGGGGAGACGCCCCCTGGTATATCTGGAGCCTCTTCCTTCATTATGTTCTTTTATTCTTCTTTCCAGATCAACTGTATATCCTGTATAGAGAGTGTTATCACTGCATTTTACAATATACACATAATGTTTCTTTCCTGCCATCATTTATCCCATCAGTTTTTTCCTGTATTCCGCCAGGTCAAGGAAATGCTGCCTTTCCTCCGCAATCAAAGCCTCAATAAAATCTGCCGGCTCGCCCTGATTATATTTCAGGATACCTTCATAAAACATTATGGAGTCTTTTTCAGCTGTAATAGCTATTCTCAGGGCTTCATCTGTACTTTCAACGGCAATTTTTTCTTCCTCAGGAAAGATCTCAAATTCCACTATGGCCCTGAGATAAGCACTGACCTCTAAATCATATACATATTCTGCCTCAGACCTGGTTTCTGCTTTTACTTCTTCCAGAAATTCATTAAAACGTCTGTAATGATCCTTTTCATCTTCAGCCAGTTTTAAAAATAGTTCTTTGAGTTCCTGATCATCAGTTTTTTCTGCCTGAGCTGTATAAAAATTATATCCCCTTTTTTCGATATTCATGGCCATCTCCAGCATTTCTACTGCATTAAGAGTATTCTCAAACATCAGCCTGCCCCCCTTTTTCATGATATTATACTAATTTAATTATATATGTAAACAGAAATTATTTCAAAAAATCTTTTAAAGGGAAGATTCTTTTTTGTACAGACAGTATTTATGTGGTATAATACATTTGTTGCTAAATTACTATTAAAGAAAATAAATTCAGGTGATAAAAATGAAAGAGATATATCTGGATAATAGTGCTACTACAAAACCCCTGCCTGAAGTTATCCAGAAAATGATAGAGGCATTGACAGAAGGATATGGTAATCCATCATCCCTGCACAACAAAGGTCTGGAAGCTGAAAAGTACCTGAAAACAGCAAGAGAGAAAATAGCAAAAAAGCTGGGGGTTCAGCCTGATGAAATTTACTTTACCTCCGGCGGTACTGAGGCCAATAACCTGGCTATTAAAGGGGCAGCCTGTCACTACCGGAACAGGGGAAAACATCTCATTACAACAGCAGTTGAACACCCTTCAGTCCTGGAATCTTTCCGGGTACTGGAAGGGGAAGGTTTCGAGGTGACTTATCTGAAAACTGACAAATACGGCTTGATCTCTCTGGATGAATTAAGAGATAATATTACTGAGGAGACGATTCTGGTCAGTATAATTCATGTTAATAACGAATTGGGCTCTGTGCACGACCTGGAGAAAATCGGAAGGATTATAAAAGAGAAGAACAAAAATACCCTCTTCCATGCTGACTGTGTCCAGTCTTTCGGGAAGTTTGCACTTAATCCGGAAAAGAACCTGATTGACCTCCTGACAATCAGCGGCCACAAAATACACGGTCCAAAAGGGATCGGGGCATTATACAGGAAAAAAGGAGTACAGTTGAAAGCTCAACAGGTAGGCGGCGGCCAGGAGAAAAATCTCCGCTCAGGTACGGAAAACGTACCCGGTATAGCCGGGCTGATTCCTGCTCTTGATGCCTTTGAAGAAAACCAGCTGTATGAGAAACTGAAAAAGCTTAGAAAACACTTCCTTGAGGGGCTGGAAAAAATAAAGCGGAGAGTGATTGTTAACTCTCCCCCGGATGGAGCAGCCCATATTCTGAGTATCTCTTTCCCGGGAATTAAAGGTGAAGTACTTATACACAGCCTGGAGGCAGAAGGCATCTACCTTTCAACTGGTTCAGCCTGTCATTCCAGAAGCAGGGAAAAGAGTCATGTTTTAAAGGCCGCCGGCCTGACAGAAGAACAGATTGACGGCACAATCAGGATTAGTTTTTCTTCTTTTAATACTGAAGAGGAAATTGATTATACTATAGAAATGATAAATAAAAAGCTGGAGATATTCTTTTAGCTTGGAGAAAGGAAGATGAGCCTTTATGTATCAGGCGATACTTGTAAGATATGGTGAAATAAGTCTGAAAGGAAGCAACCGCTCCTATTTTGTAAAGAGCCTTATAGAAAACATAAATAAAGCCCTGAGAGGCATGGGAAAATATAAGATAGAAAATAGCTTTGGCCGGCTTTATCTATATATAGATGATGAACCTGATCTGTATCTGGAAAAGCTGAAACTGATACCGGGTATTGTTTCCTTGAGTCCAGTGGCTATTACCGGACTGGATTTTGATAAGATAAAAGCTCTGGCCCTGGAAGTATTTAAATATGCTGTACGGAATTACCCCACAAGCTTTAAGGTTCAATGCAGCAGGCCAAACAAGGCTTTTCCCTTAAAAAGCCCTGAGATTAACATGGAACTGGGAGCTTATCTTTTAAAAGAGATCAACACTGTTTATAATGATAAACTGTCAGTAGATGTTCACAGTCCTGAACACCTTTTGAATGTGGAGATTAGAAATGATAAAGCCCTGGTCTATACGGAAACCGTTTACGGGGTCGGCGGGCTCCCGGTGGGGACCAGCGGCAAGGGGCTTCTTCTCCTATCCGGGGGAATAGACAGCCCTGTGGCAGGATGGCTGGCAATGAAACGGGGGATGACTCTTGACGCTTTATATTTTCACAGCTTCCCCTATACCAGTGACAGGGCAAAAGAAAAGGTCCTGGATCTGGCAAAAATACTGTCAGGATATGGCGGAAGCATTAATCTTTTTATCAGCCATTTTACAGATATACAGATGGAGATCATGAAGGTCTGTCCGCCAAAATACACTGTAATAATTATGAGGAGAATGATGATGAGGATTGCCTCAAGGATAGCCAGAAAGAATAAAACCCTTGCATTGGTAACTGGTGAGAATATCGGGCAGGTGGCCAGCCAGACATTGGAGAGTATTCATGTTATAAATGAGGTCACCAATCTGCCTGTTCTAAGACCCTTAATAACAATGGACAAAAATGAGATAATCCAGATAGCCAGGCAAATAGGTACCTATGAAACCTCTATTCTTCCCTATGAAGACTGTTGTACTATCTTTGTTCCCAGGCATCCGGTGACCAGGCCGACCCTTGAAGAAGCCTGTAAAGCAGAGGAAAAACTGGATGTTGAAAAGCTCATTACTGAATCAATGGAAAAATCAGAGACAATAGTTATTGAATAGAAAAAAAAATTTGTTATTTATCCATGATAAAATAAATATACTTAAAAATAAGCATTGATAAATTTAAAAGAAGGTGTGTGGCATGATAGAGAAATTAAAAGACACACTGGCCGGAATAAAGGAACTGGAACTAAAATATGATCATCAGATAAAAGAATATACCTCTTTTAAAATAGGGGGTAAGGCAGATATCTTTGCTATACCAATGAGCGTCAGTGCTCTGGAGAGCCTGGTGAAAACACTGGGAGATTTTCAAGTGCCTTTCTTTGTCCTGGGCAAGGGCAGTAATATCATAGTAGGGGATAAAGGGTATAGAGGGGTCATTATCTATACCGGTGAATTGAAAAAAGTAATTATCAAGGATAATATAATAAAAGCTGAAGCAGGGATAAGCCTGGCCTCTCTGGCAAATAAAGCCCTGGAAACAGGTCTCAGCGGCCTGGAATTCGCCAGCGGAATACCCGGTAGTCTCGGCGGTGCCCTTTACATGAATGCAGGGGCTTATGGCGGTGAAATGCAGGATGTTGTCAAAGAGGCCTCTCTCCTGGATTATTCCGGCAGAAGACTGGTTTTGAAAAAAGAAGAACTGGATCTTGCCTACAGGCACAGCATCCTGCAGGAAAAACCACTGATTGCAGTAGAAATAACCCTTGAATTAAAAGCCGGCAAGGCAGAAGAAATTAGAGAAAAAATGAAAGACCTAAATCAAAGGAGAAAAGAAAAACAGCCCCTGGAATGGCCCAGTGCCGGGAGTATTTTTAAAAGATCCCCCGGTTATTATGCCGGCCCCCTGATCGAAGAAGCCGGACTGAAAGGCCTCCGTGTCGGGGATGCACAGATTTCAGAAAAACATGCCGGCTTTATTATCAACCTGGGAAATGCTACTGCAGCTGATGTCAGGGAATTGATTGAAAAAGTCCAGGAAATAGTATACCGGAAAAAAGGAGTAAAATTGGAGGTTGAACCCCGTTTTATCGGTGATTTTTAATCATTATTTATCCATCAATTCATTTAAAAAGAATAAGGCGATGGTACCCGGGCCGGCGTGGGCTCCTATGGCTCCGCCGATAGTGTTTATTAAGAATTCCTTTGTACCGAACTCTTCCATTATTATTTCTTTCAATTCAAGGGCAGTCTCCAGATCATCACCATGACTGATAGCAATGATCTGTTTGTTAAGAGCAACGCCCCTCTCTTCCATGATTTCCACCATTCTCTGTAAAACCTTTCTCCGTCCCCTCATTTTCTCAATAGGAACAAGTTTTCCATCTTCTACATTCAGGATAGGCTTTATGTTCAAAAGACTACCCACAAAAGCAGTAGTCCTGCTGACCCTGCCGCCTCTATAAAGGTACTCCAGATCATCAACTGTAAAAATATGCTCCATATGTTCACTATAAAAATGGACAGCTTCCAGTATTTCTTTTCTGCTCTTCCCTTCTCTGGCCATTTTTGCTGCCTGGTATACCACCAGACCAAAACCCAGTGATGCACACTTTGTATCTAAAACGTCAATCGTAATGGCATGATTCCCCTCCAGTACCTGATTCTTGGCCATCTGTGCTGCCTGAACAGTACCTGACAGGCCGGATGAAAATCCAATATAGATAAGATTAACCCCTTTTTCCATATATTTAGTAAAAAGATTCAAAAAATCCATCATGGATGCCAGTGAGGTCTTATAAACCTTGCCATTTCTCCTCCCGTCAAATTATTGTTTTGGTTTTATTGTAACCCCATCATGATAAACCCTGTCATCCAATGTTACCAGCAGAGGTAAGACTTCTATATCATATTCATCTATAATCTCCCTGGGCAAATCTGCTGCACTATCTGATATAATCTTCAATTCCATTAAAAATCACCCCTTTTCCCGGATATTTACTCTTGAGGTATTTATTATTTATTGTACTTATTTTATTATATTCTCTATTTATTACAAAAGTCCTTTTATATTTTTTTACATGTTTGTAGCTTTTAACAGCACAGCTCCTCTTTCCTGTCTCTTTATATCAAAAAAGGAGTAATCCCCCTGCTCTTATTACCCCCCGCTCCGCTCATTTTTGTATGTTTATATCTTTCTGCGGTTTTTATAATATTCCCTAAATCCCCTGACATATTCATCAGCCAGCAGAACATCACCAATCTTTACATCAGGTGAGCTCTCCCCGTGAAAATCTGATCCTCCGGTAACCAGAAGACCCAGTTCTTCAGCTATTTTTAGATAATAGCCAGAAACCTCCTGACTGTGTCTGGAATGAAAGACCTCCAGACCCTCCAATCCATCTTCCGCCAGGAGCTCAATACTCTTTTTATCAAGGGAATCCCCGCCATTAACAAAAAAAGGGTGGGCCAGAACAGCGATTCCCCCGTTTTTCCTGATAATCTCAATTGCCTCACGGGGACTTATTTTTTCTCTCCCCACATAGGCCCTGCCTCCATTTCCAATATATTGATCTGTAAATGCTTCTCCTATTTCCTTGATATAACCGGCTTTTTTCATGGCCCTGGCTATATGGGGCCTGCCTACATATTTATCTCCTGCAATTTCCTTTACATCCTGAAAACTTATTTCCACTCCCAGTCTGTTTAGTTTCTCTACCATCATTTCTGACCGTTTCAGACGCTGGTCAAATAATCTCTTCACTTCCTCCAGGAATGTCCTGGAATTGAAATCAATATAATACCCAAGGATATGTATCTCTACGCCATCCTGGGAAGTAGAAAACTCAATGGCCGGAATCACCTCAATATCTCTGAGCCTTGCTGCTGCGATCATTTCATTTATACCTTCAATTGTATCATGATCGCTGAGGGCAATAGTATCAATTCCTTTCCGGGCTGCCATCTCTACTAATTCAGAAGGTGTAAAACTCCCATCTGAATAGATTGAATGAAGATGAAGATCTGCAGGCATTTAAATCCCTCCAAACAGTTCTATTCACCGATAACCTTTACCAGTACCCGTTTTTCCCTCCTGCCGTCAAATTCACCATAGAAAATCTGCTCCCAGGGGCCAAAATCCAGTTTCCCGTCAGTAACAGCTACAACTACCTCCCGGCCCATTATCTGTCTCTTTAGGTGTGCATCTGCATTATCTTCAAAACCATTGTGTCTGTATTGTGATACCGGTTCATGAGGAGCCAGTTTTTCCAGCCATACCTCATAATCATGATGCAAACCGGGTTCATCATCATTGATAAAAACACTGGCAGTAATATGCATGGCATTAACAAGACAGAGGCCCTCTTTTATACCGCTTCTGGCCAGAACCTTTTCTACCTCTTCTGTTATATTAATAAACTCCACTCTCTCTCTTGTTTTAAAATACAAATATTCCCGATAGGACTTCATATAAACATCCCCTTTTCCCCGATTATTCCTATATAATTTTGCCTAATACCTATTATATCCTTTTATTGTAATTGAAACAAGTATTAAAGGGGCCTTAAAATATTAAATGAAGCCTTAGGTCCTTATATTCTGAATTTATGAACCACCTCTACCAGTTCCTGGGACATATCCGCTAACTGTCTGGCAGAGGATACTATCTCTTCTGTAGCAGCAACCTGTTCCTGGCTTGCTGTTGCTACCTCCTCTGAACTTCCGGCAAACTCCTGGGTAACTACTGCAATTTCATTGATGACACTCTCTACCATATCTGTACCGCCGGCAATCTCTCTGCTGTTTTCTGTTACCTTTTCAATTATCTTCTTGAGCTCCATAATCAGTGCTTTTACATCTGCAAATTCATCATTCAGCTCTTCAATGGAGCTGACACTTTCATCAACACTGGCCTGACTGGTCTTCATTTTTCCTTCTACAAGCGTAATATTCTCCTGAATCTGTTTAATAAGCTCAGCTATCCTTTCGGTAGAGTTAGCAGAATCCTCTGCAAGTGTCCTGATTTCTTCAGCAACTACACTGAAACCGCTGCCTGCCTCCCCGGCACGGGCTGCCTCTATTGCAGCATTTAAAGCCAGTAAATTTGTCTGTGAAGCAATATTGCTGATAATTCCCACAATGTTTCCTATCTCTTCAGAGGCCTTTCCTAATTCGCTTATGACCCTGGCAACCTCAGCAGTATCATCCTTGACAATATTTACCTTCTGAATGGACTGATCAACCTTTGTATAACTCCTGTTCATCCGTTCAATTACTCCATTTGTAGCCCTATTCATTTCCGTTGAGCTGTTTCCGACTTCTGAAATTCTGACAATCATGTCTGTAATAATTGAAACACTTTCCTCAACCTGGGCCGATTGTTCTTCAGCACCTGCAGCCATACGCTCCACCAGGGTCCCTACATTCTCTGCAGCCTCACCGACCTGTTCACCTGTGGCATACAATTCCTCACTGGATGCTGCCACATTGCTGGATATTTCCATGACATTACTGATCATGTTTTTCAGGCCCTGATGCATTTTGATAATGGCTGAGGCCAGTACCCCTATCTCATCCTTCCGCTTCATTTCAATGACACTGCTGTCTACCTGCAGATCACCTCTGCCAATACTATCGGCAATTTTACTTATCTCAATAATGGGTTTACTGATACTATGTGCTATAAAATAAGAAGCAATCAGTACAATAAGGAGTAATCCCGCTCCTATAATCACTGTTCTTTTTAACAATGTATTCAGCGGAGCCATTAAATCCTCCAGCTCTGCTGTTATGGCTACTGACCAGCCTGTTGACTCTACCGGTGTATAAGCCAGGCCTTTTCTGATTCCCCTGAAGGTATAAAAGGATATGCCACTATCCCCGCCGGCCATTTTCCGGGCTATTTCCAGTAAGGCCTCATTACCTTCTTCAAACACATCAGTATTGCCAAGGTATTTTTCATCTGGATGGGCAATGGTCCTCATCTTATTATCAATAATCCAGCCGTAACCAAAATCATTTATCTTCATTTCATTTACTATTCCCTGTAAAAAGCTTAGATCAACAGTAGCACCAAGTACACCTGTTATAGTATTGGCTTTATAGATAGAACAGGCCAGAACTATTACATCCCTGCCGTCAGCCCTGCTTACAAGGACCTCCGAAATTACGGGCCGGCCTGTCTCCAGTGACTTTTTAAAATATTCCCGGTCATTTATATCAGCATCACTGCCATGAGTCGTCCTGGCTTTACCACTCAAATCCGCCACAAAAAGGTTACTGAATCTCTTTCCTTCTCCAGCAAAAGCCGACAGATAACTCCGCTGTTTATTCCAGTCCTGGCTTAAAACATCCTCTGAGCCGGCCATAATCTCCAGATTATTCAGCATTTCTTCCAGCCAGTTGTTTATTTTTGCTGCATTATACAGAGTATATCCATGCGCTGCAGCAAATATATGATCCTGTAAAATCCCTCTGGACTGGGTATATAGAAAAAGAGAAGTAGCTGAAACTACCAGAAATAAAAAAAGGCCAAATCCTATCGTCAACCTGGTCTTAATACTCAAGAATATTACCTCCTTTAATTCTGTAATTAGTTATTATTATCATTTGTGTTTTTATATTTCGACATAAATCGCGTTTTTTCTTCTTTTCTTTATTAATATTAGTTACTATTACCCTATATTTTTAAAAAAAATAAAGCTGCCAGGCCTATTTTTTTATCATATCCCGTAAGATCGACATATAATAGGAAACTGCCAGAGTATAACAATAGTCATAGATTACAAAAAAGAGTTCCAGAATCAGGATCAGGAATGCTAATGGCAAACGATCTGTAAGGGGCAGATTAAAAAGGGAGGTATATAGGAGGTAAAAAATTAAAAGGCCAGTATTATAGGATAATCTTTTCATCAGACATTCAAAAATAAGCGAATCCCTGTTTTCCAGTAAAGATTAAATTATCCCATAGTAACCAAAAAATATTAGATAGGGGAGCAAAATTATTTTATCGGGTATAATAATAAATCCAAGGA
>JAAYLO010000308.1 GCA_012521855.1 Halanaerobiaceae bacterium | reverse complement strand
GGTATATACCCCTGGTCATACACAGCTCCATTATCTCTGCAGCCATTGCATACAATATGTTGTATTTTTTAAGCAGATATAGCATATAGAGTAGATGCCTGTTGGTAATCCCGTTTTTCCCATACCCGTATCCGAATCTCCAGATGGCCTCATTGAGTGCCGGGCCGTATTTACTAAAAAAATCTCCTAAACTGAACCCTTTCTCCAGATCTCCGACTATGTTTTTACCTATCTCTTCAATGCCGGCTTTAGCACTCCTAACTATGATTCCGGGGATTGTAATATCTATTTTCTTCATATCTCCTTCTCCAGCAAAAAGGCCAGAAGCATTCTTCAGGGCTTTCCCGAAGGTCAAACCGGTATCACCCAGTATATAAGAACTATCGATAGCTTTTTTCCTGGCAATTGCATCAATATGGTCTTTACTTTCCTCTATTTCGCTTATTATCCTGTTTATGTCTTCAGCAACTCTTTTTTTATAACTCTCCAGAGGCTCCGCAGAACCTTCTCTCCCTATCCTGATCTTTGGCGGAATATATGGACCCACTACTATGCCTTTTGTCCTGCCTTTAGCTTTATAAACAAGATTTCCATTTTTATATTCATACGAACCATCTTTTGCGGGTATACGTGGTATATCAAGATCCCATACACCCATTAATATTAACCCTCCTTTATTATTTGCATCACCCTCTGCTGCTAATTAATTGATTTTCTGGCTTACTTCAGTCCCTTGAATCTCTTTTATCATTCTTTCATAATCTTCTGGCCAGGATCTGATACTTTTATGGTACCACCATGGGCACATTTGATAGTACAGTTATCCATTAATGACGCTTTGCCATTAATAAGGACTTCTTTTTTCCCATTTTTCCACTTTCCTGTCGGAATCGGTGTACAGGCTGGTGAATGGCGCCTTCTACAGGTCGCAAAAGAAGGTATATTTACAAAGGGTTTGCAATCATCAATTGTTGCCAGTGGTTTTCCTTTAATATAAATCCGGTTTTTATCGATTATTTTTAGTGTGTTTGGTGCAGTCCCTTTGCTGCATTGGAGCCTGGCCCCATGTGTGACATAAGACCTGCCATTTTTACCGATACCGGGAATGGAATACTGGCCCTCCTTATTTTGTTTTTCTTTATCTCTTCCTCCCTGAAAAGTATTATCTCCCTTAACAACAGTGGCCTGATTATCCTGAAAACTACTATCTCCTCCTGTATCCGCACTTGCAGCAACCTCTTTTTCGCTGGCTTCATCCATTTCCTCTTCTTTAACTGGAAATACTATTTTCTCCCCTCCGTAATACCACAGAAAACCTTCTTTGATTCTCTCTTCTTTTTTCAGCCATTCATTCTCTTCAAGGGCCAGAACTTCATCTATAGATGCTTCAGTTTTCTTTTCCTGATCTATGATCTTATTCCCATCCAGATAATAGCGGGGCTTATTTGCTATCCAGAGACCGTAATCCCCTTCCTGAAAACCAGGAATAGATAGTGTTTCTGTTCTATTATCTTCATCCAGGTATTTTATATAAAGATTGCCCTGATCATCCTTGAAATATCTATATCCATTACTATCCTTATACCCTATTATTTCTTTACCAGCATCAGGAATAAATACCTTTGAGCCAATCTGTAAGCTCTCAGCCTCTTCTTCCGTAAATTTGCTGCCATCTTCTTTTTCCAATTCAGTCCATCTCTTTCCATCATTCAGGAAAACTTCTGCTAAATCCCATAAAATATCCTTTTTCTTAACCACCCAGACCATCCTGCTATCTTCCTCATCTTTATCAATAGGTATCAAATCCGTAGCTTTCAGGTATTCTCCCTTTATCTTGATCTTTCCTCTTCCTATGCCTTTTATCTCATCAGTATTTATATTATCCAGCTCAACACCAGTCATATCTAATTCAGTTTTCATTCTTGTTCCGGGAAGAACTTCACCTTTATCAGGAATATTTATACCATAATCTCCATCTTTAAATCCATTAATCTTTATTTCATTCCATGTTTTATATTCAGCATCCTTAACCCGGTACTGTATTAATAAATATGGGGTGCTATTCAGTAGTTCACCATTCAAATCATATATATATTTGACCTCCAGTTCTTTTCCATCATCAAGCTCTATTGTCTGATAATACCTGAATTGTTTCTTTGCACTATCCAGAAAACAGGATTCTACCCTTTTCAGCCTGGTAAATATATTATTATCCCCAATTTTTTTTCCATTAATATAAATTGGAATATCAGGATTGCTTTGAAAATCAGGGTCTATTTCATTATTGTAATAAACCTGTGAACCTACCCCGGTCCAGAATTCAAAGCTTTCCTTTGATCCTTTATTATGGTCTATCAAACTTCCAAGCAGTATGTCTTTGTTTTTATTAAAGAATACATACTGGTAATTCAAATCATGAAAAACTATATACTGATATTGTGTATCATCGGCCAGAGAACCAGTCCTGCCATTTTCAAGATACCTTTTATTAAACCTGGAATTAAATAAACTGGTATATGCTTCCTTATGTTTATCCAGATCCAGTCCGTATTTCAGGGCCTCCTCATTAATAAAAGCAAGATCCCTGACAACACAGGATAAAAGAGGATAACCCTGGATGCTAAAACTATTATAAAAAATACCCTTGCTTATCATTTCCTGAAGAAAATCTATTGAGAAATTCTCTTTTATCTGTTCCAAATATGGTCTGGGATTTTTTTCAAATATAAAATCATTACTTAGATTACAATCAATAATAGTTCCTCCATTATCACCTATTAAATCAACAACATATATTGGTGTTTTTAATCTTATACTCCATGCAGCCCATCTTATATTCCATGTCGTGGTTTTTACAGTACCAATTTTGTTTTCAGGAAAATAATGCTTTATAAAATTGTTCATTATTTCTTCATGATTATCATCTATTTTATAAAAAGCTGCAATCGAGATATCCCTTTTGTCTTCAATTTGATTTTGATAAAAATCGCCTATTACAGACATACTGCCAATATAAGTGGTCTCTCTTTTTATCTTTATTTTTGCCTCGGTATCTGTAGTAAAAATGCTGGTATAATCTATATAAAATTCTTTATCAGTAAATTTACCGACAATACCATTGACAGTTGATTCATTTAATAAGGTTTGGTTTGTCAATTGTATTTTTAAAGCATCCAGACTATCTGTTTTAAGAAACACCTTCAAGCCATCAAATAGACCGGGTCCGTCTATTTTCTTCTTGACCATTATTCTGGTTGAATTATAGGGCATGGTAAATAGCATATATTTGTCTCTAAAATATTTATCAATATCAAGTATACTTTCCATTGCAACACTTAGATCAATATCAATGATATTACTCCAGGATATATCTGCATTTCCTTCCTGTTTTTTAAGATACTCCCTGTACCCTTCCTTAACACCATTAGATATGCCTTGAGCAATATGCAGTATAAACAGACCGATTGCGATGAATGCAGCAGATGCTAAATAACTTTCGGATTTTATCCCTTTTTTTAGTAATATAACCCCCAGTGAAGATAACCAGCCCGTCATATCTGCTGCAAAGGTATTACACCTTGCCTCAAAGATTATTCTATCTCTTACTTCTTTATTTAACTCTCTATATTTTTCCGGATCTCTAAATCTCAATTTCTGCCAGTTTATCCCTCTATACTTCTCATCATACATTACTGTAACTACAGCCGGTGCCCATATGGCAAAATAATCTGCAATAAAATCTCCAAGAATTTCTGCTGCCTGTTCTCCTGTTTTTTGGGTTTTTTTATTAGTCTCTCCTATCTTATCCGCTAATTTCCCAATCCCATCAATCTTCTCAGTATCAGCTATTGTCCTTAAATTCTCTGCCATTTGCCTTTCCAGGCTTAGATTATTTATAACATCTTTAGCGTCAACAAAGAAGGAAATATGCTGACCGCTTTTCTTTACCTGTCTTCCTGTATAAAGGTAATCCCTAAGTTCACCATTCCCC
>JAAYLO010000307.1 GCA_012521855.1 Halanaerobiaceae bacterium | reverse complement strand
ATTATATCATTACTAAATAAATCAACAAAAAATAAAAACCGCCAGTGGTAAATTGACCAATGACGGTATAATAAATTCTTAAGACATTCTGTATATTTGAACAAACTGATCGTATTATCTCTTTGAAAACTGTGGTGCTTTACGGGCTTTTTTGAAACCGTATTTTTTCCGCTCTTTCATTCTCGGGTCTCTGGTTAATAAGCCGGCCTTTTTCAGCGGCTTACGGTATTCCTCATCTATCTTAAGTAAAGCCCTGGCTACACCATGCCTGATAGCTCCTGCCTGGCCGGAAAGGCCGCCGCCGTATACATTAACCAGTACATCAAGTGTATTTATGTTATTTGTAATTTCAAGTGGAGTTTTCAGGACTTTTATTAATGTCTCTCTGCCAAAATACTCTCCTGCATCTTTTGAGTTTACTGTAATCTTTCCATTTCCGGGAACCAATCTTACACGGGCAATTGATTTCTTACGTCTCCCGACTCCCCAGTATTGTGCATCAACAGCCATTCATTCTCCTCCTCTCTATAATTCCAATTCTACTGGTTGCTGGGCCTGATGAGGATGTTCCGGCCCGCTATATACTTTCAATTTTTTTATCATCTGTCTTCCCAATTTGTTGTGAGGTATCATGCCTCTTACTGCTTTTTCAATAATAAATTCAGGTTTTTTCTGAACCAGCTTTTCATAAGTGGTTTCTTTAATGCCTCCTGGATAACCGCTGTGTCGGTAATACTTTTTCTGCTGCCATTTATTCCCTGTAAGTTTTATTTTTTCAGCATTAATCACAATAACGTAATCTCCTGTATCAATATGGGGAGTATATATAGGCTTATGTTTGCCCCTCAATATTTCAGCAATCCTGGTTGCCAGACGGCCAAGGGTCTTGTCTGTAGCATCGACAACATACCATTGCCTGTCTACTTCATCAGGTTTTGCCATATAAGTTGACACAAGTAATCCCTCCTTTTCATAGATGATAATTTATATTAATTTTTGTAACGGGCATATTTTAATAATTGTAATGAAAATAAAAATCCACAATTTATTGTATTATACAATAAACCATTTGTCAAGATTATCTGCTTTTTAAAATTAATTATAATAAACTTCAACAAGTGTCAAACCTCTGGCAGGTACTGTATAACCCGCCAGTCTCCTGTCTCCGGATCTAATAATATTATCAAGATCTTCTATTTTTATCTTTCCTGTAGATACTTCAATTAATGTACCCACAATTATTCTCACCATATTATACAAAAAACCGCTGCCAGTAATCTCTATCCATACTTCGGGTTTTTTCTCAATGATCTCGATAGAATTAATTGTTTTTACTGTATTAACAGCTGTACAGCCGGCAGCTCTGAAAGCACTAAAATCCTTTGTGCCTGTTAAATGCAAGGCAGCCTCTCCCATCAGTGACAGATTAAGTTTTCGTTTATAATAATAAACATATCTAGAACTAAATACAGATGGAATCAGATCATTATAAATCCTGTAACGGTATTTCTTGCCTTTTGCATCATACCTGGCATGAAAGTCCATATCCATCAATTCAGCCTTTTTACAGACAATATCATCCGGTAATAGGCTGTTCAGTGCTAAAGGAATATTTTCAACCGGAATCAAAACATCCAGCATCACACTGGCTGTTTGTCCCAGGGCATGGACACCGGCATCTGTCCGGCTGGCACCATATATCTTCACTGGTTTTTTATTTATAATTGTTAAGGCATTTTCTATCTTTTCCTGAATAGTATCTGGATTGTGTTTTTGCGCCTGCCAGCCATTATAATTTGTGCCATCATACTCCAGAGTCAATTTTATATTCCTCATTAGCGTCCTCCAGATATAACTTTTCCTAGAAAAAAGACACCAGAATACTGAAGAGAATAGATATGAAAAGGGCTATAAAATCCTGTGTCTTGACCTTTAATTCATGAAGCTTTGTCCGCCCTTCCCCTCCGTGATAACATCGTGATTCCATTGCTAATGCCAGATCATCTGCCCTCCTGAAGGCACTTATAAATAAAGGAACCAGTAGAGGAATCAAATTTTTTGACCGGCGGATAATATTCCCGCTTTCAAAATCTGCTCCCCTGGCCATCTGTGCCTTCATTATTTTATCTGCCTCTTCCAGTAAAGTAGGTATAAAACGTAAAGCGATAGTCATCATCATTGCCAGTTCACTGGCCGGAATTCCAAATCTCTTTAAGGGCCTTAGCAGGGACTCAATCCCATCAGTCAACTGTAATGGAGAAGTTGTCAATGTCAATAAAGATGTAAACATAATTAATAAGAGGATTCTGCTAACCATAAACAGCCCGGTAATGAGTCCGTTTTTTTCTATGGTAATAAATCTCCATTGCCAGATAACTTCTCCTCCCCTGGTGAAAAAAATGTGTAGAATAAGGGTTAAAAGCACCAGAAAAAGGACAGGCCTCAATCCCCTGATGATCCTCATAAATGAGATTTGTGATAAGTATATTATGAAAAGGACAGCCAGCAAAAAAAGAAAATAACCCTTGAAACTATCGATAAAAAATAAAGCTGTTATCATTAAAATCGTAATTATTATCTTGATACGGGCATCCAGTTTATGAATTATTGAATCTCTGGCAATATACTGTCCGATATTAATATTTCTCAACATATATCTTTTCTCCTCAGCTTACTGACTATTTCCTTTACTGCCCCGTCAATTGTGAAAATGTCAGTTCTAACATCAAATCCTCTTTCTTTTATACAATGAAGAATTTCAGTGATTTCTGGAAGACCAAGTGATAATTTCTTAATAGCTTCCACTTCAGCAAAGACCTTTTCGGGAGAATCATCAAACTGAACTTTTCCTTCACAGAGTACTATCACCCTGGTGGATAGCCTGGCTATCTCTTCCATCCTGTGGGATATTAAGATAACAGTTATTCCTTCTTTTTTATAGAGGGTTTCCAACAATCCCATCAATTGCCGTCTCCCCTGTGGATCCAGTCCTGCAGTAGGTTCATCAAGAATTAAAACTTCAGGCTTCATAGCCAGGACACCGGCTATAGCTACTTTGCGTTGCTGCCCGCCGCTCAAATTAAAGGGCGAGCGGTTCTTGAATTCCTCATAGTTCAAACCTACCAGTTCCAGGGCTTCTCTAACCCTTATTTCGATATCCTCTGGATCCAGTTCAAGGTTTCCCGGACCAAAGGCAATATCTTTATATACAGTTTCTTCAAATAATTGATGTTCTGGATATTGAAAGACCAGACCAATTTTTTGTCTGATCCTCTGTAAGTTTACCTTCTCTTTTGTAATATCAATACCATCAATTATTACATTGCCTTCTGAGGGTTTTATGAGCCCGTTCAGTATCTGGGCAAGAGTGGATTTGCCTGAACCGGTATGGCCAATAAGGCCGATAAACTCATTCTCCCTGATTTCTAAATTCACATTTTTAAGTACCCTTGTACCCCGTTCATGTTCATAAACATGAGTAACGTTTTTTAATTCAATTAACATAAACAATCCACCAACTCACTTATAGTCAGGACGTCGGGGAGATTAAACCCTTCTTTTTTTAATCTCTCTGCCAGTTCTACAACTACCGTAACATCAAGCCCAAGCCTCTTTATATCTGAAATACTATGAAATATTTCTTCTGGAGTCCCCTCTTTATAAATAGCTCCATTATGCATCACAAAAATTCTGTCAGCCCCAATGGTCTCTTCCATGAAATGAGTTATATGGATAATGGTAATACCTTTTTCTTTATTCAAAAAATGAATTGTATCCATTACCTCTTTCCTGCCTTTAGGATCCAGCATCGCCGTTGGTTCATCAAGAACAATGCAGTCCGGTTCCATGGCAATAATTCCGGCTATGGCTATCCTCTGTTTCTGCCCGCCGGAAAGCTCATGAGGCGGATAATCATGAAAACCTGCCATTCCGACCAATTCCAGGGCCTGATCTACGCGTTTCCTGATTTCAGGACCAGGTATACCTAAATTCTCAGGGCCAAAAGCAATGTCATCCTCCACCCTGGCTGCAACAAGCTGATTGTCCGGATTTTGAAAGACCATACCTACTTTTTGTCTTATCTTTAATTTATACTTCTCGTCAGCTGTATCCATTCCATCGACCAGTACTTTCCCTGAGCCAGGCAGCAGCAAGACATTTAGCAGCTTGGCAAGGGTAGATTTACCAGAACCATTTCCACCTATGATAGCAATAAACTCTCCAGCTTCAATTGAAAGGTTTATATTGGCCAATGCCGGTGTCTCTAATTCATTATAAGTAAAATCTACCCCCTTTATTTCTATCAGGGCCATTATGAACACCCTCTTATTTTATTCTACCAGTTCAATTATAGCCATTTCTGTTGCATCACCACGGCGGGGATTTGTCTTAATAATTCTGGTATAACCGCCCGGCCTGTCAGCAAATCTGGGAGCTATTTCATCAAACAATTTCTGCACAACAGTATTATCTTTAACTACCCTCAACACT
>JAAYLO010000306.1 GCA_012521855.1 Halanaerobiaceae bacterium | reverse complement strand
TTTCTAAATGTTTTGTTTGTCACTTAACATTTTATCAAATAAGGAGTCTTCTTTCTATTTTATTTTAATATTTCTCCAAAACTTATTTTACACTAACTATAACGCTGGCCGGGTCATCTCCCTTTCTTTTTGCTAAACCGTAGCAGGCTGATAACAATTAAGTAAAGTATTTGTTGTATTATCCTGCATGGTCGGCAGCTGATAATAACCCCTCTCATTCATATACTGGAATACTTCATAGGCCATATCAATTTTGTTGATAATACAATTTTTCATCATATTTCTGAGTTCAGGATCAGCACATTCCAGAGATGCCAGAGTAGCAAAAATAGCAGAAGATTTGGCACAACCCAGCATTCCTGAAGCAATATCACGGTCATTCAATTGCCCGTAATCAGTATCAGGTCTTTCAGGAGAAGGATTTCTCAATCCATATTTGGGAGCAAAGCTTTTATTTGTTTTGTAAGATATATTCTGCGCCTTGCCGGTTCTCTGTAAATAATTGACCAGACCATTATAACCCTGAATCATGAATTCAAGCTGGTTATCAATAATATTTGCCAGCTGCTGATCCCTGACATGCGGGCGGTACAATTCGAACTGGTTTATACTATTGACTGCATCCGTTAAAATTTCGTGTGCTTCCAGGGTTTCATGAGCACCGAAATCTGCCCTATTGATTCGATTTCCTTCATTCATATTATAGCTTATTTTTATTACCTCCTATTGTTTTTTGTATAGATTGCTTCCTGTAGTAGTATATCGAGTTCTCATTATTTTATATCCTGCAGGATTAATATGAGCTTTCAGGCCTGATCTTTCCTAACTCTTTTTCTGCACAGCTAATCTCAGATTCAGTGAAATACGGTTTTATGATCTGTATTTTTTCTATCAGGGAGATGTCTGAAGCCGGTTCATTTTTCTCTAAATATATTATAGTACCCAGCAGTTCTAACTCACGTGCACTATATTTCCCCAGAAGATCAATCAGATTCCTGATATTACTATTATTCCGGCTCAAAAAATCTTCACAGGGAATAAATGCTTCTCTGTACCTGTCTCCAGGCAGTATCTTTGACCCAAAATGCTCAGGTCCCTGGCAATACTCAACCCTCAGCATATCTCTTGAGAATAGAAAATCAAGATCATCAATCAATTCAATTGAATATGGGCCGTAAGTAAAAAGCCTAAATGTATAATTTAAAATTACAGAATAAAAATCCTGAAAGATAAATACCATTTGCTGTAAAGCCGTCTTGCTTAATTCGAATCCTTTCTGAGCCATTATTTCACTTATCCTTACCAGTAAAGCTGATTCCTTTTCTCTCTTCATATAGTTCTCACCCCTGATTGGAGATTGGCATTAACCCTCCAATATTATATTTATCAGGAGCTGAACCTGTTCTGATTGCCGGCTCTTTCAATAACAGAAGCAACCAGGAAACCCGGTTTATCACGGAATGACCTTTTCCAGCTCATTACTTTCCAGCACCGGGTCAACATAGGAGACACCAGGACCTCATTGCTTTTCTAACTATTGTTCCTTATTATTTCTAATGCCTTTCTAAAATCATTTTCTCCTCCCGGCCTATTCATCTCCAGGGTTATGTATCCATCATATCCTGACTTACATAATTCAGATAAACTATTGATAATGTCCAGATTTCCTACCCTCGGGAGTAAAGTATAATTATTTTCTCCGGATAATGAAAGATATCCCTGGACATGAACATTCAGTACTTTATCTCT
>JAAYLO010000305.1 GCA_012521855.1 Halanaerobiaceae bacterium | reverse complement strand
GTATCAGCAAAATCAAGTCCCAATAAGGTTGCAGGCGCATTGGCTGGAGTCTTAAGAGAAAGAGGAAGCGCAGAGTTACAAGCCATTGGGGCTGGGGCATTAAACCAGGGTATAAAAGCAGTAGCGATTGCCAGAGGTTTTGTAGCTCCCAGTGGAATTGACTTAATTTGTATACCAGCATTTACAGACATCGAAATTGATGGTGAAGAGAGAACAGCTATTAAATAAATAGTTGAACCTCGGTAATATTGTTGCCTGTTAGTGATTAATATTTTTATTAAGTCTAATGTCTATTATATGGCCGAAAGGCCATTCTTTTTTTGAAAAATAATAAAATTATCTATTTTAAGGAGTGAATCATGTTAACTATTATCGGTCATCTGGATACTTTGTTGAATTTTGATTTTCCAGAAATATATGATTTTGAAAGAGATAATGAGAATTTCCATGTTGATTTAATAAAAATGAAAAAGGCCGGGGTAAAAATAGCAGTTTTTGCAGTATTTGTAGAGCCGGAATATAAGCCTAATAATGCCCTGGAAAGAACCATACAGCTTATTGACCGTTTCCACAATATCCTTGAAAAATATAAAGAACTGGAGCTAATTGAGGGCTGGTATGATATAGAGAGGGTTATGGGAACTGAAAAAATTGGAGTAATACTGGCCATTGAGGGTGCAGAAGCTGTTTTTGATGATTCTGCTTTAAGGGTATTTTACCGGTTGGGGGTTAGGATGATCTCACTTACCTGGAATCAGCGGAACCATCTTGCAGACGGCATTGGCGAATATGAAGCAAATGGAGGAATAACCATTGCAGGAAAGAGCCTGGTCAGGGAAATGGAAAGATTAAAAATTATTATTGATGTTTCTCATATTTCTCCAGCCGGATTCTGGGATATTGTAAGTAATACCGGCTCCCCATTTGTTGCTTCTCATTCCAATGCTTACGGCATATGCAAACACAGGCGTAATCTTGATGATGATCAAATCCGGATTATAGGGGAACGTAAAGGAGTAATCGGTATAAATTTTGCACCTGAATTTATAAATACAAAAAAAGCGGAAATATCTGACCTGATCAAACATATAGATTATATTAGAGATATAGCGGGATTGAACACAGTAGTTCTGGGTACAGATTATGATGGAATCAAAAACACTCCCCCTTGTTTAGAAGATATAAGCAAAATAAAAAACCTGGCTGAAGAATTATATATAAAAAATTATAGCAAAAAAGATGTAGAGAAAATATTTTATGAGAACTGGTTAGCCTTTTTTAAATCCATCTGGGCATAAGAATATTTTTTCATGGAGAGGATATATTTTGATTAATGTCCTGTGGTTTATATTAATAATTGCTGCCTTCATAGTTGCTGCCTGTAATGGTAAAGTGGATCTTTTAACAACTGCTATCTTTCAGGCTGTTGAGGATAGTGTTAATATAGTATTAAAGTTAATCGGACCTATGTCTTTCTGGCTTGGATTAATGAATGTTGCGCAAAAATCCAGGCTGAATGAATATATTGCTGAAATACTCAAACCAATAATAAAAAGACTGTTTCCTGAAATACCTGAAGGAGATCCTGCTTCTTTTGCAATAATTATGAATCTGACAGCAAATATCCTGGGACTTGGTAATTCTGCTACATCTCTCGGCATTAAAGCAATGCAGGAATTAGATAGACTGAATAATCATTCAGATAAAGCCAGCCCTGCAATGTGTACATTACTTGCGATAAATACTTCCAGTATTACTATAATACCATCAGTCATTATCAGTCTAAGGGCTGCAAACGGTTCCAGTTATCCTGCTGCTATAATTATAAGCACCCTTTTTGCGACTGGTATTTCAACAATTACAGCCCTTATTTTTGATCGCTTTTTCCGTGTCATGAAAAGATAAGTGAAATAATATTATTCAGGAAGTGATAATTTGCCTGAAGCAATAATGTTAATTTCATCCTGGTGTATTCCGGTTATAATTATTTTTATTCTTACATTTGCTCTTCTAAAAAAGGTTAAAATTTATGAGCAGTTTACCGAAGGTGCCTCTCAGGGAATAAAAACTGCTATTAAAATTTTTCCATATTTACTGGCCATGTTGGTTGCAATAAATATATTCAGGGAATCCGGAGCTCTGGATCTAATGGTCAGGCTGATAAAACCATTTACGGAAAAATTGAATATTCCCGGTGAAGTTTTACCACTATTGTTTCTCAGACCTCTTTCAGGCAGCGGTTCATTATCATATACAGCTTATCTTCTGAAAGAATATGGTGCAGACTCTTATATAGGAAAACTGGCTTCTACAATCCAGGGCAGTACTGAAACCACATTTTATATTGTCGCTGTCTATTTTGGTTCTATCGGCATAAAAAAATACCGTTATGCAGTTACTGTAGGTATATTGGCCGATCTGGCGGGCTTCTTTGCTGCTGCTTTTATCTGCAAATTATTATTTTTATAATACATAAATTCTGCTTTTTACTTAAGACTAAGAATAAGAAGAATTTCTTATCATTAACAGGAGGTATGTTTCTCTTATGGATATTATGAAAAAAATGGAAAAGGCTTTTTATGATTATGTTGAAAAATATGATGAAAACATAAAAGTACTCTTCAAGGAACGTAATGTCGAGATCAGTATGGAAGAACTTGAAGAGATTCTTCATGATGCCAAAAATATAGTTGTTAAATAAAAAATTAATGGTTAAATTAATAATTTTTTATAAACTGTCATGTAGAAAATACATGACTTTTTTCTTATAATTATCCTGATTTTATAAGCAGGAATACAGCTATTTATGTCGAAGTAAATATATATTGAATTTGTAAATATAAAGGAGCGATAGACAATGTTTTTCAGTAAAATATGGAGTTTTTTTGCCCTGGGAGGGCCAATGACAATACCACTCTTAATTTCATCTATTTTTGGTCTGGCAGTTATAATTGAAAAAGCGATCTTTTTCATGACTTATAAGGATAGCAGTTTCAGGTTAATAAAGAAAATTGAGTTATTGGTTGAACAGAATGATATCTTAACGGCATTAAATGAATTAAAAGGGGAAAAAGGTCCAAATGCGAAACTTTTAGCAGCTGCATTAACACATCACAGTGAAGACCCTGAAAGAATAAGGGAGGTTTTACAGGCTGTGGGTGAAGATGAAATTAAAAAAATGGAAAAACATCTTCCGATTCTGGATCTTGTATCAATGATTTCTCCTCTTCTGGGTTTATTGGGTACAGTTCTGGGGATTATAACCAGTTTTAATATACTGGGTGCTTCAATCTCTTCAACAGATCCTTCACAGGTTAGTGGTGGAATAGCTGCTGCTTTGATCAGTACTGCTTTAGGGCTTATAATCGCTATCCCCTGTGCCATCTTTTATTCATATTTTACTAATCTTGTATCCTCTAAAGCACATGAAATGAACCTCAGCATGATTGATATAATGGATGTTATCAGCAACAGCAGAGGTGAAGATGATGTTCAAAAGTACTCTTAGAAAAAAAACATCAATTAATATTATCCCCATGATTGATGTTATTTTCTTCATTTTAATCTTTTTTATGTTATTTGCTTCATTTAGAACATCACCAACCGGTATAAACCTGGAACTGCCAAAGGCAGTAACTGTTTCCGAACAAAAGAGTGATAATTTGACCGTAGATATAGATCAAAAAGGAAATATATATTATTCAGGCCAACAAATTTCTCTGGACAAGTTAAGGAATGTAGCAGCAGATTATTACAGGAATAACAATCAGGTAGTAGCCATAATAAATGCAGATAAAGACGTACAATACAGACATATTATTTCAGTTATGGATAACTTGCGTCAAGCAGGTATATATAGGTTGGCACTGGCTGCTGACAAAAAGGAGTAATTCATATGGGTTACAAAAAAGAACCTGACCGCTTTTATTTCTCTTTGACATTGTCACTGATTATCCATATCTTAATATTTGTTATTTTACCCTATGGAAGTTTCCGCTTGTTGGGTAGTGGTGGTGAAAGTCAGGAATATGGTTTTTTACAATTAGTTGAATACCAGGCTGCTGAAACTTATT
>JAAYLO010000304.1 GCA_012521855.1 Halanaerobiaceae bacterium | reverse complement strand
GTCTTTAAAACTTCCTGTTTATTGTTATACTCCTCAGTTACCTTTTTCAGGAAAGACCATGAATTTTCAGAGGTTTTATTAAGTATCTCTATAACTCCATATCCTGTCATCAATACACCACTTATTCTAGCAGATATGCTTTCTCTTTCCACACCCTTTTTTTCCTGAATCTTAATTATACCTATTGTTGGGAAATAAACCCTTTCCTTATCCATTTGAAATACTTCTATCTTCATCCCCACCACTTTCATTCCCGAATTAATATCCTTTGCCGATAAAGACTTAACACCTGTTTTCCCTGTGCTTTTTAGTTAAGTTCAGCAGTTTATTGCTTTTTACTGAAAAAGTCTTTCCAATCTCCGGTTCTGCCCAGAGCCCTGTAGTTTAGTGTATAATATTCTCCCTCTCCGATCCACATTACTGGAGCAGCCATGGCTAACCGTTCCTCTACACTTATCGAATTATCCTTAAGTTCCCTGGCAACCAATGTGTTGCGGATCTTACACAGATAGACCTCGCTGTCATCCAGCGGTATGGAATGCTTAACCTCAAGCTCAAACACCCAGGGGCTGTCCTTTAGTACCGGTACATTCAATACCGCACCAGGTTCAGTTTCAATGGGAATATCCATTTTCTCCTTTTTATATCCTTCCGTGTTGCCTAAATAATCTGCAAGATACAGCATGGATTCACTGACAAGGTTAGCGGAGAACACTTTGCCTGCCCGGATACAGTCTTTTGTTAATTTTTCGCTGCCAATGCAGGCCATAACCCCCAATTCGCCATCCCAACAATAACTGAACCAGCAGAACAAACCAAAATTCGGTGTTCCGTCCTCTTTATATGTACCATACAGAAACAATGTTTGCGGACAGAACTTATTCTCCGGACCAACAGATATTTTTTCCATTATTCTTATACTCCTTTCTTTTCATTCTCTGTCTGCCAGCTATCCCCAGCCCATCTGGAAAACCATGGATTGTAAATACACAGCTGTCCGTTAATTTAAGTATCATAACCATATTCCTTATCCGGTTATTTGCAGACATAATCATCCTTTATTACTTTAATTTTATCACACTAAACACGACAGCTGTATGTCATGTTTTTATAAGATCTTGTAGTAACTATTACCTTGTCTGCCACTTGTTGAAGACCAGATAGTACTTGAGCATTTTCATGTAGCCAGCATTTGATTTTTCACCGATAATAGGCTTCGCAGCAAGGGTTTCTGCAATAGCAGCCAGAGATTCTCTTTTCACTGCGATTGTCCCTCCTGATCATCAATAACAAACAAATAGCCGCATCCTTCCTGTCAGAATCTAGTTTTTTCTAAATGAGCTGTTATATCAAAAAAGTTTATATATTCTTCCATAAATCCAGCTGTAATGATAAAAGCAGATTAATATTAATCTGCTTTTATCACCCGCCAGACAGGCTTTTTTTCAGCCTCCTATATTACTTCATACTTATCTTACCGCCTTTTATCTCCAGCTCCCTGGAATTGAACTTCAGATCACTTACACTATTGTTTAAAAGGATCTTCCCCTTTTTACCTTCAAGGTCTATCTCTTCTTTCTCTATAAAGCCCTTATTGTCACTGCTCCTTATCTTTATCCTGTCTTCCAGAATCTCCAGTTCTGTCTCCTTCTCCTTTGACCTGATATAGATGGCTTCATTGTTGAGTTTCAAGACATATTCCCCGGGGGTGGTAATTATCTTGTCAGAAGGCTCTGCTTCTTCTTCTCTCCTGTAATTGCTCCTTATCCCCGCCTGTCTCTCATTCCTGTCTTTAAGGTATACATCCACTATTTCACCCACTTCCGGGGCTATATAGC
>JAAYLO010000303.1 GCA_012521855.1 Halanaerobiaceae bacterium | reverse complement strand
GAATAAATGTACATGCATCAATAAAGGGTCTCCCGCAGGGTCCGGCCAATATAGCCTATCGTGCAGCAGAAATGATTATTCAATATTCCGGTTTGTCTACAGGTGTTGATATCAGGATTGAAAAAAAGATACCTGTTGCAGGCGGGCTGGCCGGCGGAAGCAGTGATGCTGCAGCAGTATTGAAAGGTATTAATATATTATTTGGACTGAATATTGATGATACTGTTTTACTGGATATGGCAGCAGAACTTGGTTCTGATGTACCCTTTTGCCTTCGCGGCGGTACAGTTTTTGCCTCTGGCAGGGGAGAGATATTGAGAGAGTTACCGGATTTGAAGAGAGTAGACCTAGTCATTGTTAATCCCGGCATAGAAATAAGTACAGCCTGGGTATATCAGGAATATGACAGGCTTTGTGAAAAAAGGGAGCTGCCAGTCAGAGAACTCCTTGCCTTGATTGAAGATAAAGCAGAGATCAAATGGAATGAGGGTTGGGCAAATGTCCTGGAAGATGCTGTATTACCGTATTATCAGGATATTGCCAGGATTAAAGAAAATCTAAAGAAAATGGGTGCTTCTTTTGTCCTGATGACTGGCAGCGGTCCTACGGTTTTTGCTGTCGCAGAAACTCAAAAGGCTGTAGAGAGGATCAAAAATAACTGGCCTGAAAAGAAAGATTTTGTTACAACAGCCTGGACCGTTAAAAAGGATTTTTTTGAGTTATGGTGAAATAATAATTTATACTTTATTGGATTGGTAAAGAACACAGACGGGATTTTAACTCCTGCTGTTATCCCTAAAATAGTGATGGCTTTTTGAAATATATAAGCTCCAGAAAAAGAAAATTTAAATAAAGATATTGATAATCTGTTTTAAAGGATTTTTTGACATTACGTGGAATGTCAGGGGGTTAATAATTATGAAATTGAATGTGGTTATTCTGGCAGGTGCACCTAATAACGGCCCTTTAAGAAAGGTATCTGAAATGGAACATGAGGCCTTGATAAAAATAGCTGAATTGCCTATGGTGGAGTATGTGATCAGGGCAGTTAACCAGGCCAGATATATTGATAAGATAGCAGTTGTAGGACATAAAGGGGAAATGGAGAGAATTATCCAGGACAAAGTAGATTTCTATGTTGAATCAGTGGGTTCAATGAAAGATAACATTTTCAAGGGCCTGGAAGTTTTTAAAGACAGTGAGTATTTATTGATAATGACTTCAGATATTCCTCTGATTACAGGAGAGGATATTGATGAATATATAGAGACCTGCCTGAGTGATAATAAAGCAGATATTTACTACCCCATTATTCCCAAAAAACTTAACCAGGAGAAATTCCCTTCTGTTAAAAGAACCTATTTTCATCTTGCTGAAGGCGTTTTTACAGGCGGAAATATGGTTATAATCAGACCGCAGATACTGGAGGGAAATACAGGACTTCTTGAAAAGGCCATAGCCTGGCGGAAAAAACCCTGGAAATTGAGCAGATTGCTGGGAATGAAATTTATACTCAAGTTTGTAATCGGGCATTTATCCATAACCGAGATTGAAAATAAGGTTGCTATGTTAACTGGCTGTAAAGGGCATTTTATGATTACAAATCATCCTGAGATTGGATTTGATGTCGATAAACCCAGTGACCTGAAGATCATGGAGGGAAAAATAATATCCTGAGAGATCCTGCCTAGGGCAGGATTTCTTTGATTATCTTTTCCCTTAACTGGTCAATTTCCTCAAAATCAAGAGATTCTACATAGTATTGTTCCAGTTCATCATGATATTCCCGTGCACTTTTCAGGAAATAATAAACCCTTTTCATCATATCTTCATAGAGCTTTTCTGCATCAAGTATTTCTCCATTGTATTTTTTTATATATTGAAGATCTATCGTTTCACCAAGATCGATGATACGGTCATTTTCCCGTATTGTTTCAAGATTGTGGGGAGGCATATCTACAAGTAAGGCAAGATCCATTTCCGGGATTATTGCTCCATCCAGGTTCTCCGGCTCCAGGGGGCAGTGCAGGTAGAGGATGAAGAAACCATACCTTTCTGCTTCATTACAGAAAGCCTTGATCAGCTTTGATTTGCCTGTTCCCGGCTTTCCCTTTAGTATTATCCTTTTATTAATATCTTCACTCAAGTTTTCCAGATAACTGACTGGTCCCCCCGGAGTGATGGCACTGGCAAATAGATGTCTGGCTGGACCGGTCTTTATTTCGCTTTTTTTCATTTCATCATTAATCAATGTATATACTATTTTGTGGTATTTTTCAGTATCCTGGCTTTGCCGGTAGTAGGTCTTCCGGTGCAGGTAAATGGTCCGGGCAGCAGAAAGATAGCTGTACGCCTGTTTAAAGCGCAGTCCGATTAGTTCATTTAGATGGAATATTTGTTTTTTGTATTTTTTTAAGACTGCCCTATCCCAGTACTGGCCCATATTTATTATTTCACCTACAAGGCCTGGAAAGGCAGGGTCATTGATATGCGGTTTTGTACCATCAAAAAAAGCCACTTTCAAATCCGGGATTACTACTCCATCCAGAGAGTTGTTGTCTGAAGAACACCAGTGCAGTTCGATATCATAATTCCTTTCACAGGCCTTTGCTGCGATTTTTTTCATAAAG
>JAAYLO010000302.1 GCA_012521855.1 Halanaerobiaceae bacterium | reverse complement strand
CTGTAGGACAATGTAAGTAAATTTCTGAACAAGCAAAAAAATAAAAACGATAATAAAACCTTCTATAATACATTATTAGACAAAATAATAATTATTCCTTTTAATTTTTTTAATAATTATAATTTTTTTTATAATTTTTTTAATTTTATTTCCAGAGATATGAAAAAAGCATTATGCTTTTATGCATAATGCTTCTTTTACACAATGCTTTTTTATACATAATGCTTATCATATTGATTTCAAAAGGATGCTTATTTTTTTATAAATCAGGAATACTACTATACTATTTACTGTCCCCTTCAATAGGTTAAATGGGAGTATAAAAGAAAATACAAATTTCCATTCTGCAGGAATACCATATAGAGGCAATATCACATATTTGTTTGAAAAGACAGCAATGGCAGCCATAACCAGAGTCCCGAATACTACTCCCCTGAAGGCACCTTTTTTGCTTTTATCCAGTTTATAAATAATACTTGCTGTCAATACAAAAGAACTGCCTACTATAAAATTGGAGAGCTCCCCGATACCGCCTGTATCAGTCTTTGCCAGAGCATCCAGTACATTCCTTACAAATACTACCAGCACGCCGGAAACCGGGCCATACAAAAATCCAGCTATCAGTGCAGGGAGTTCTGCAATATCCAGTTTAAGATACTGGGGGAAAAAGGGAAGAAAAAAAAGCGGCATCCGGACATAAGTTAAAAGAAATGCCAGGGCAATCAACAGGGATATTTTTACCATCTTCTTGACATCAATCATATTTTTCCTGAGCATGTTTTTGCTCTCTTCCATGATACATTCCTCCTGATATTTTTTTGCGGAAAACAAAAATCCCTGATATATATCAGGGACTCCTTTTCATACAAAAAAACTATCTTCTCCTATCCAGACTTTACTGTCGGCTCTGGCATCTAACCAGATCAGCTCTTTAAAAAGAGTTCGCGGGCTATACCGCCGGTCGGGAATTTCACCCTGCCCTGAAGATATATATCAGATATTCATTTTTCCTTAATATGATTATAACATATCTGTAAAAATATTCAAGCATTATTTAGATCCAGTCTTATAAGATCCTGTCTGCTGCTGTCTTTAGGGCTTATGGAGAAAACCGCAATTATTTGAGCCCCTCCGGGGATAGTGTCCTGAATATCAAACCTCCCCCAATCCGGTGCTCCAACTGATGCAGTCGTGAAACCCTCTTTCAGTACTTTTCTATCCCTGCTTTCAAAAGCATAACTGACTGTAGCCTCAAAAATCCTGGCTATTCCTGAAACATAAGCAGTACCGTATTTCTTCTCAAATCCCATGATCTTAATATTTCTATTTTCCGCAATTATATCAGGTAAAAAGATAAGCTCGCCTGGAATTATGTAAGAAGGGTTTTCCAGCTGATTATAAGCAATTATATCATTTGCTGATAAACCACTGGAATGACTTATCCCCCAGATAGTATCATCAGCTCTTACAAAATGGAATTTCAGCTTTTTATTTATCCTGATAATCAGCTTATCACCTACCCTGAGTGCTTCTGGTTTCACATCATAATTTAGACCCTGTAATTCTTCAAGACTGATTTTAAAGATCCGTGCAATATTATATAATGTGTCTCCTGACTTTACTATATACATATAGTTATTATTTTTTGCATCAAAATATGCCCTGCCTGGTACATATGCCTTTACAGACATATTATTTCCTGCTATTACCGCTAAGACCAATAAAACCATAATTGCTTTTTTCAATTTTTCTCCCTCTTCCTGATCATATTTTTCAGCTATATTATTTGCTATAAAGATCCCCTGCATTCAAAAATTTCTGTTAAAAAACTTTACTGATTTCCATATACAGATAAGCTTTATATGATTATTTCTTTATTTTTAACATGTAGATATATTTTTTCCTTTTCACTAAAGTAAGCTGTATTAAGATATAAATTATTAAAAGCATTAAAATCTTCCACCAGAACATACTTATAGTTTTTTGTTTTTAACTGACTGTTTAGTTAAATAAAAATAAAAAAATAAGAACAGGCATAATACCTGTCCACCATGATTTCTTTTTCTGGTCCTGGAAAATCCATTCCTTTTTCCAGAGCAAGCTGCCTCAGCATCTCTATTTCAGAACCAATCAACATCTCGGCAATTTTGATAATAATAGATTTTCTCCCTGTTTTTTTCATGGATTATATCGAAACCTGGTTTATCAATATAGAAAATAATGAATCCAATATATCACCCTGGCACCATCAAAGCCCTTTTCTGCAAAAAGTTTTTCAGCTGCATCAAGTATTCCGTTATTTGAATTTATTGCACTAAGCTCCGAGCTCTTCAGAAAAACTCTTCATCTTTTCAAAATCTTCCGGTGTAACAGTCTGATCAATTTCATCCAGTACCCATCTTCTCCGGCCGCGGACAAATCTCCACAACTCATAAAATAGTTCAGCAGTATCTGGATCTCCAGATAGTACTTCTCCTGTCCGGTCATCAATTATATAATCAATCATTGAGCCCTTAATTAACACCCACATCATATCCTTACTATCATCTTTATAATCTACAACCTGAACTATGGTGGAGTCAATCAGGTTTATGTTCAACAGGATATTCTTGCGATGTTGTTTGATCATCAAATCTGTCTGTGTTTTGTGTTTGTTATACAGCCTGTCACTCATATATTCCCGGGCTATTGACTGATCCCGTTCCATCCAGGCTTCCTGTACTTTAAAATAGGCCATTTCAATATCTGCTTTAATATTATATAAATCCCATGATGAATCTTTTGCTTCCAATTTTTCTAATATTTCTCTTGATTTTCTGGTCTCCTCGTTATATTTCATTAAAATCTCTTCGTATTTCCTTGAAACATCTTCATAGCTCCCGGCAATCTCTTCATACCTTCTTGTAGCCTCTTGATATCCTTTTGTTAACTTATTCTGTTCCACTTTAGATACTATAGCATACAATAGATAAAAAGGTAAAAGAAATATAGCAAGTATCGTCGTAAAACCATCATCACTGCTGTCTCTATAACTTCTGCCCCAGGAACTACCTCCACCATAACTTCCTCCACCATAACTTCCTCCGCCACTGCCTCCTCCACTGCCCAGGCTGCTGCTTCCGCCACCTCCTGCCCGGGAAAAAGCCAACTGGGAAAAACCCAATACCAGGATTAGCAGTAAACTGAGAATTATGATTTTTTTATCAGGTTTTTTCATTATTCTCCTCATAACCCCTTTCTCCTCTTTTATTAGTTTTATCTAATATCTGGATATTTTACAAATTCTACAGGCATTCCCAAATACCTGCTTTTTCCCTTTTTTTGTTTAAGAAAATTCTGCTTCTAAATTTTCCATTGCATTATCTATTTTCCTGCCTTTAGATTGAAGAAAGAATACTGAAACAGGCCAGGACACAAAAAAGTATCAGGCCTGTCAGTCGGCCTGATACTTCTCCAGCCAGATATTATCATTACTCAATTGATTCCCGCCAGTTGAATGAATGCCATACTCCAAAATCATCTTTAACCATTATACTTCTCCTGCCTCCCATGGCTGCATCAATATAATACTCATATCTCTTTCCCGGTGTAAAATGCCCTTTATAATTAACGGGAAATACTACTTCAACTGCATCAAAGAGCAGTTCATTTTCCCTTGCCCTTAATAGCCCGGTCATCTGATACATGCCGCCATAATTGGACTCATGAATTTTTTGAATTTCACTCTCTTCTTTCAGGATATCAATATTTTTCTGCATGGCCCTGAGTTTATCTTTCAGTATTTGAGAATAGAATTCATAACTGAAAAGTATATTTTCCAGGATTTTTTTCCGGTAATTATCAAGTTCTTCTGTCAATAGACAATCATTCCCATTAAGGAGATTCATGAATAAGCCCAATTCTCTTATCAATTCACTATCCAGCCCGGCCCTGGTCATATCCAGATATCCATTTCTGGCTTCTTCTCTCATCCTTTTTGTATCATAGTCAAAAAGCGGTGTATTATTCAATCCGTAAAATACATAATTCAGGTACTTTTCATAAAGGACTCTTACTTCATCAATTTTTATAGATTCCGGGTATTCCCTTAAAAAGGCTTCCTGTGCTACAGCCCTTTTTATCAGCTGGTCCCATCCTATAACTAAAGCAGCGTCTGCTGCGGGGGGTGTACTGGACTCCAGGGCCATCAGCTTAATATAATCACTATAATCCGCTGTGAGATAGGGTATATACCTTTTATAAAATTCATAATTGATTACCGGGTAAAAGACTCCCTCTGCAGCCTCCACTTTGAAGCCTGCCCTCACTGTTGCCAGTAATAATTCCTTTGTTTCTGCATCTTCCATCTCGTTAATACTTACAATATCATTAAGGCTGTCAGGATTAAAATCCTGTAGATATAATTCGCTGAGTTTTCCCTGTATCTTATCATCAAAATATTTTTCTTCCAGCCGGGACAAATAAATCAACTGGCATCATTCTAATTTAGCAATCATATCCGCAGCACTTTCTTTTGACAAATATGAAATATTTTTATCAATAAAATCTATTAATTCAGCGGGGGTTCTTTTTTCATCTATCAAGCTCAAAAATGCTTCAATTATTTCATCTTCTTTCAGGTCATATCCGGTCACTGTCCAGATACCGCCGGGTCCCCGTTTTATTAGCCTTTCGAGATAAACCCTGCTTATTGGTGAATCTTCTGTTCTTACGGATACTACTGCTTTCTCTTCAGTTATATCCTCCAATACCAACTCTTCACTCCTGACAGGATATTCACCTGATATCCCTTCAGGAGATATCTCCAGGCTCACAAATACCTGTGTCACAAAAACAGGATCCAGTTTCCAGGGGGAGTGTCCTTCATCTACACTTTTCTGATCATTTCTTTCTCTCTCCAGATCAACAGGAACCATGATCCGGGCTGCATCTTCTCCGCCTCCGAACATTATCAATTCTGCCTCTATCCGGGGAGGATAGAGCATCATAATTGGTCCTTCTTTGAAGACAATACCGACAATCTCTCCTTCTTTTAGTTCACTGATATGGCCGTTTATAATATCAGTTTCGTCAGTGATGATGACTACTACTTTATCATACGGCTCGCCTTCTTCAACTGTATTTTCCAGGTGAACTTCCTTTATATTACCCTGTTCATCAAGGGTTATTTTGCTGATTCTTCCATAAAGGTCCATTGCTGTTTCATCATTTACCCCGGCAAATACAGCAGATACAAATAATAATATATAAGCCAGCAGGACTAATAAAATATTTTTGTTCTTCATCTCTCTGTCATCTCCTCATCATGATTTCTATTACTTTAGACGGCTGAGTTAAATTTTTGTTCCAATAAAAAACACCCTTTTTAAAGGGCGTTTCTGCTTTATTCATAATTTTCTATCTCATCTTCTAATTCCAGGCTGCCTGCAGCAATATCTTCCTCTATGTGAACATCTGGATAAACTTCTGCTTTTTCTTCATCATCTCTGTCCAGGATTTCCAGCTGACTCTGGAGCATTGTCCTGAAACGGATTTTAATCAATTCCCGGCTTTCTTTTAG
>JAAYLO010000301.1 GCA_012521855.1 Halanaerobiaceae bacterium | reverse complement strand
TCTATACAGGATATTAAATGGAAAAAAGAAAGTAGAGAAATTGGAAATAAAGAGAGAAAATTATATAGAGTTAATAAAGAAAAATTCATTATATCCAGAGGCTAAGGAAGTCATGCCAATATTAAGGCGGGGAAAGGTAGATGCAGCATTTGCTGCAATAAAAAGCCTGGCATTTTAATAACAGAAGGAGTCTTTTTTTAAAATCCAAAGAAAACTTGACACAAACTAATTTATAAATGTTCTTTACAAATTTAAAAAGATAGATTATAATAAACTTAGTTTATTAATTAAATAAACAAAGATATCTTTGACTGCCAGGAGGTGGCTTTTTGCAGCGGGGTAGTTTAGAATTAATGAAAAAAATGAATCAACAAATAATAATAAGGATAATATACAATGATAAAGCTATTTCCAGGGCCAGGATAGCTGAAATTACAGGCCTCTCTCCGGCAGCAGTTTCAAATAATGTCAAAGAGCTTATGGAGATGGGATTGATTAAGGAGACTGAGCATGGCGAATCCCGCGGGGGACGAAAACCTGTCCTTCTTGAGATCAATCCGGAGGGGGCATATTTCATCGGCCTGGAATGGGGGATCGCTGAAATAAGGGGGGTCCTGCTTGATCTCAACAAAAAGGTCCTTGCCCGCAGGGTAGAGAAGGCGGAATCCTTTCAACTGGAATCATTTGTGAAAATATCCAGGAAGATAGTGGATGGCCTTACTGGCCAATCTATAGAAAAAGAAAGGGTATACGGCCTTGGTGTGGGAGTTCACGGAGTGGTCGATCCAGAGAGGGGATATTCTCTCTTTGCTCCCCATTTCAGGTGGAGGGATCTCCCCGTCAGGGAAAGACTGGAGGCGGAGTTCCGGATACCTGTTTTTATTGATAATGATGTCAGGGTAATGGCCCTTGCCGAGAAATGGAATGGCAAGGGCAATTTCCTCCTTATCAATACCGGCCCGGGTATCGGGGCTGCGATTGTTTTTGATGGTAAACTTCATTATGGACGGGATTATAGTGCAGGTGAATTCGGGCATATGATTGTCATGAGAGACGGTCCAGTTTGCAGTTGCGGAAATAGCGGCTGTCTGGAAGCACTGATTTCCACTGACAATCTGCTTTACCGCTATTATCCTGATCTGGAAGGGGAAATAACGAAGAAAGAACTCTCTGTAAAATGGCAGGAATTACTGGCTGACGCCCGTGAAGGAAGGGAAAAGGCCCTTGAGATCATCAACATGACAGCAGAGTATCTGGGAATGGGCCTTTCTAACCTGGTTAATCTTTTAAATCCTGATGAGATAGTACTGGCAGGGGATTTTACTCAGGCTGCTGATCTGTTATTACCATTACTGAAAGAAGAACTGAAGAAAAAAAGCCTGGCAATAGCAGGGAGAGGGCTGTCCCTCACTGTGACGGATTACGGGGAATGGCTTGGCTCTGTAGGAGGAGCTGTAATGGTTCTGGAAAAACTTTTTCTTGATTGAGGAGGGGATATGTTATGAAGATCCTGGTTACAGGTGGAGCAGGCTATATTGGCAGCCATGTGGCCAAAAAGCTTGCTGAAAGTGGGCATGATGTAGTAATAATTGATAATCTTGTTAAGGGACATAGAGAGGCAGTATTACAGGGTAAGTTTATTGAGGGGGATCTGGCAGATAAAGGACTGCTCGACAGGATCATGAGGGAGGAAGAGATAGAAGGGGTTATTCACCTTGCCGCATACAGTCTTGTGGGAGAATCCATGGAAAAACCGGGGATGTATTACGAAAATAATGTGGCCAATGGCCTGAACCTTCTGGAAGCAATGGTCAAAAACCGGGTTAGATATATTGTTTTCTCTTCAACAGCTGCGGTTTACGGTGAGCCCCTGGAGATCCCTATTACTGAAACACACCCTGCTGTGCCTGCCAATACTTATGGTGAAAGCAAGTTGTTTTTTGAGAAAATACTTGAGCGTTATGACCAGATCCATGATATCAGATATATTTCCCTGCGTTATTTCAATGCAGCCGGTGCTGATTCTTCCGGGAAAATAGGAGAAGCCCATGACCCGGAAACACACCTGATCCCTATTGTGCTGGAAAAGGCTCTCGGCAGGAGGGAGAACCTATATATCTATGGTGATGATTATCCTACTGCAGACGGGACCTGTATCAGGGACTATATCCATGTTGAAGACCTGGCAGATGCCCACATTCTTGCTGTGAAAGCACTGAAAGATGGTCTGGACAGCAGGATTTATAATCTGGGAAACGGGGAAGGTTATTCAGTAAAGGAGGTAATAAATACTGCTGGAGAAGTTGTTGGAAAAGAGATTAAGGCAGAGATAGGTGAAAGGAGGCCCGGTGACCCGGCAGTACTGGTGGCCAGTTCAGAAAAAATAAAGAAAGAATTGGGCTGGGAGCCCCTTTACCCGGATTTGAAACAGATCATAGAATCAGCCTGGAGATGGCACAAAGGAGGCGGTTTCCGTGGAAATGACTAAAAGAGTAGAAAAAAAAGATGACGGCCGTTATATAATTTATTATGAATTTAAAGAAGAAAATAGTTCAGCAAAGGAAGAAAAGAAAACAGGAAACTGTAATCAAGGGAGGGGAGAACAGTAGATGTCAGAACTTAGATGGGATCCCATCAATAAAGAATGGGTAATAACAGCAACACACCGGCAGGAACGGACCTATAAACCCCCGAAGGATTTTTGCCCGCTCTGCCCGACAAGAGAAGGGGGTTTCCCCACAGAAGTACCCGAGGAGGATTATGATCTGGTAGTATTTCAGAATAAGTTTCCTTCCCTCCAGCCTATAGCGCCGGAGCCGGCCATTACCGGTACTGAGCTTTTTCCGGTAGCCAGGGCAGAAGGTATCTGTGAGGTAGTTCTCTTTACATCAAAGCATGATGGTATCATGTCCAGGGAGCCCGTAAGCAGGTTCATAAAACTGGTCAAGGTCTGGAAAGACCGGTACGAGGAACTGGGAGCAAAGGATTTTATAGATTATGTCTTTATTTTTGAAAACAGGGGGGAAGAGGTAGGGGTTACCCTGCAGCATCCTCATGGCCAGATTTATGCCTATGCCTTTATACCACCGAAAATAAAGAGAGAACTGGATTCCAGCAGGGAATATTTAAAGGAGACAGGGCAATGCCTTTTCTGTAGTGTATTGGAAGAAGAAGTCCAGGATGGCAGGCGGATAGTCGCTGCAAATGATTCCTTTACTGCCTTTGTACCCTTTTATGCCAGGTATCCCTATGAGGTCCATGTTTATTCTAATGAGCATCTCCCTTCCCTGAAGGAATTCAGGGAGAAAGAAATAGAGGATCTGGCCCTTATCATACGGACAATTATACAGAAGTATGACAATCTATTTGGCTTTGTTTTTCCCTATATTATGTCCATTCATCAGCAGCCCACTGATGGAAGCGGAAAAGAATATTCTCATTTTCATATAGAGTTTTATCCCCCTTACCGGACTGAAAATAAGTTGAAATACCTGGCCGGCAGTGAAGCAGGTGCCGGGACCTTTATTGTTGATGCACTGGTGGAAGAGAAGGCCGGGGAATTGAGAATGACAGAACCATTTACAGGTTAATGGATATATCTGTATGTATGAAATGATTTTTCTCTATGAATAAAAGATGACTAAAAGAAAGGGGTAGCCCGTAATGAGAGAATTAAAGGATTTGCAGCAGATTTTCAGGGACAGGTTTCCTGATACAGGCCTGAAGGAGGGTGCCTTTTTTGCACCAGGCAGGGTCAATCTCATTGGAGAACACACTGATTATAATGATGGCTTTGTACTGCCCATGGCCATTGAGAAAAAAATCTGTATGCTGGCCCAATTGAGGGATGACAGGGAAATAAGGGCCTATTCACTGGATTTTGATAAAGAAGTGGTCTTCTCACTGCTTGATCTGGAGTTTGACAGTGAGAACATGTGGGTTAATTACTTAAAAGGTGTAATGGATGAAATTCAAAAGATGGATTATTACATTTCAGGTATGAATATCTTATTTACCGGTGATATACCAAAAGGTGCAGGCCTGAGTTCTTCCGCAGCGCTGGAAGTTGCCGCTGCCTATACTATTGATACACTGAATGAACTTGATATCAAGCCAGTAGAGATGGCTTTGCTCTGCCAGAGGGCTGAGAATAAATTTGTAGGGGTAAATTGCGGTATAATGGATCAATACATTTCCCGTCTGGGAAAGAAAGATAATGCCCTGATGATAGATTGCCGGACAAATGAATATGAGCTGGTACCACTGGCAAATGAAGATTACCGGATTGTAATCTGCAATTCTATGGTAGAGAGGGGACTGGTCGATTCAGAGTACAATAAACGCAGGGAAGAATGTGAGAAGGCTGTAGAATTTTTTAGGGATACCCTGAACCACAGGGTAGAGGCCTTAAGGGATGTAAGTATTGAGGAACTGGAAGAAAAGGGCGGAGAACTGGGTGGAATCACCTTAAGGCGGGCCAGACATGTAATAACAGAGAACAACCGTGTTCTGGTAGCAGTATCTGCTTTGCGGAATAATGACCTGGAGACCTTCGGTAAACTGATGACAGAATCACACTTAAGCCTCAGGGGTGATTATGAAGTATCCTGTAAAGAACTGGATATACTGGTGGAACTGGCCCTGAAACAGAGAGGGGTTCTGGGTTCCAGAATGACCGGTGCCGGTTTTAGGGGTTGTACAGTAAGCCTTGTACACAGAGATAATGTTTCAGAGTTTATTGAAAATGTCAAAAAAGCCTATTATCAGGAAACAGGTATAGAGATGGAAGCATATGTTACTACCCCTGCAGATGGTGCAGGTGAAATATAGACAGGGGATTTTCAATAGGCCGGGTTCATAAGAACCCGGTTTTATTATTTGCAGGACAGACAAAAGAAACACAAAAAATGTTGAAAAAAACCAGAAAGGGATAATATATGTATTGTTATTAATCATTTCTTTATATAAAATAATTTATGAAAGAAATTGAAAAATTATCTGGAGGAAAAGAAATGAGATATGCAATAATAGGTACCGGGGCCCGTTCAGCCATGTTTTATGAGGCACTTTGCGGGATGGAAGAAATAAAAGAGAAGCATCGTCTGGTGGCATTACTTGATTATAATCAAAAGAGGATGGATTACGTAAAAAAACAGACAGGCTTAGATATCCCTACATATAAGCCCCACCAGTCTGATGAGATGATTGAAAGAGAAAAAGTAGAAGGAATTATCATCACTACGAAAGACTCTCATCATCATCATTATATAATAAAGGGTTTGAAAAAAGGACAGAAGGTTATCACTGAGAAACCAATAACTACAGATGAAGAAAAGTGCCGGGAAATACTGAAAACCATGGAGGAAACCGGTAATGAAGAGTTAATTGTTACTTTTAATTACCGCTATTCTCCATACCGGTCTCAGGTTAAAGAGCTTCTTCAGGAAGGTATTATAGGCAGGGTAACAATGGTAGAATTTCACTGGTTTCTGGATACAACACATGGAGCCGATTATTATAGAAGATGGCACAGGAACAAAGAGAACTCCGGCTCTCTACTGGTTCATAAAGCCACACATCATTTTGATCTGGTGAACTGGTGGCTGGACAGCTATCCGGAAAAGGTTGCTGCCATGGGGAAGAAAAATTTTTACCGTCCTGAAACATTCCCGGCCCGGTTACGTTGCAGCAGTTGTGACGTGACTGAAGGGTGTAATTTTTATCTGGATCTCTCTGCCTCCAGTGAGCTGACCGGATTATATCTTGAGGCAGAGAGAGAAGATGGTTATTTCAGGGATGCCTGTGTTTTTTCACCGGAAACCGATATCTGGGACACGAGGACAGTAATGGCTTCCTATCATAATGGTGCCCTTTTAAGTTATTCCCTGAATAATTATGCTCCCTATGAAGGTTACAAGATAGCCTTTATAGGAACAGAAGGCCGCCTGGAACAGGATGTAATTGAGGCATCCTATATAAGCGGCCATGACGGCAGATTGGAAAGAAGGGCAGCAGAGCACCAGGTAAGAATGGAAGTATTCCCGCTCTTCAAGGAATCCTACACAATCGAAGCAGAGCTGGGAGAAGGTGAACATGGCGGCGGAGATATCCGTTTATTAAAAGATATCTTTCTGGAAAACAAAGAAACTGACCCGCTCAGGAGAAAAGCCGGTGCACTAGACGGTGCCCTGTCCATTCTAACCGGTATTGCAGCAAGGCGCTCCATTGAACAGGGAAGAATAATTAATATAAATGAATTGATGGATTTTCCACTGGAAAAATTGCTTAAGTTATCAAAATAACAGAGCGGGGCAATGTTTCCATGTTATTTAATCGAGTAGAATTATTCAATATAGAAGAACTGCTGATAAACTTGGCTATGATCCAATAAATCTGGGTTTTGACGGCAATGCCTGCCTGGAAAAAGATTGCAGATTATATAACAGACAGGCTGACTGAAATAATAAAGGCGGAAATTAGCAGGAAAGGAACGGGTATGTGGGTATGATTGATAGATATCAACTGGTGAAAAGAAATAGCCCGGTACTGGAAAAAATTGATCTCAGTTCACCCTTTACGGTAGGGAATGGTGATTTTGCCTTTACTGCTGATATAACAGGTTTGCAGACTTTTTATCAGGAGTATTCTGATGGTATACCCTTAAACACCATGGCTCAATGGGGCTGGCATAGTTTTGCCGGT
>JAAYLO010000300.1 GCA_012521855.1 Halanaerobiaceae bacterium | reverse complement strand
GATTTCAAGTTAAAGCTGGCAGAACTGCTCAAAGAAAAGTATGATATGCTGGAATTTGATCAAATACTTGAATTAATCGAGATTCCTCCCCAGGAGGATATGGGAGATTTTGCCGTCCCCTGTTTTAAGTTTGCCAGGACATTTAAAAAACCACCTGATCTGATAGCAAAAGAGATTGCCGATAATATTGGCAGCAACCAGTATTTCGAAAAAATTGTCAACATGGGTCCTTACCTGAACTTTTTTATCAATAAAGAAATGATCGCAAAATCAGTGATTATGGATGTATATAAAAGAGGGTCAGGCTATGGTTCTTCTTCTATGGGAAAAGGTAAAACTGTAATAGTTGAATTCTCTTCACCCAATATTGCAAAACCTTTTGGAATTGCACACATCAGAACAACTGTAATTGGGCATGTTTTACGAAATATATATAAATTCCTTGGGTATGAAACAATTGCAATAAACCACCTTGGAGATTACGGCACACAGTTTGGAAAACTGATTGTTGCCTATAAAACCTGGGGTAATAAAGAGCTTGTAGAAAAAGATCCAATACCTGAATTACTAAAACTATATGTTAAATTTCATGATGAAGCCGAGAAAGATCCTGTGCTGGAGGATAAGGCCAGGGAATGGTTCAAAAAACTTGAGGAAGGCAATAAAGAGGCAGTAGAATTGTGGCAGTGGTTCAGGGATGTGAGCCTGAGGGAATTTAACAGGATCTATGAAATGATGGGTATCGAATTTGATTCCTATGCAGGAGAAAGCTTTTATTCTGATAAAATGCCTGCTGTAATAGAATTGCTTGGAGAGAAGAAGCTGCTGGAACACTCTCAGGGAGCAGAAATAGTTGACCTGGAAAAATATGATATGCCTCCTGCCCTGATCAGGAAAAGTGATGGGTCCACACTATATATAACCCGTGATATTACAGCTGCTATCTATAGAAAAGAAAAATATAATTTTTATAAAAATATCTATGTAGTTGGTTCACAGCAGAACTTACACTTCCAGCAGATGTTTAAAATACTGGAATTGATGGGATATGATTGGGCAAAAGATTGTATACACGTTCCTTTTGGAATGGTCAGTCTGGAAGACGGGACCATGTCAACCAGGAAAGGAAGGGTAGTCTTTTTGGAAGATGTCCTGAAAAAAGCAGTTGAAAAAACAAGGGATATTATAGCTGAAAAAAATCCTGATTTGAAGGATAAAGAAAAGATTGCTGAAGAAGTGGGAATCGGAGCTGTCATGTTTCAGGAATTATCACACAGCCGTATAAAAGATTATACTTTTTCCTGGGATAATACTCTTTCTTTTGAAGGAGAAACCGGCCCCTATGTCCAGTATACACATGCCAGAGCCAATTCAGTACTGGAAAAAGCAGCCGTTTATGACTATGCAGATATTTTAGACAGTACAAATATTGAGACAGTTCTGGAAAAAGAAGTAAATTACAAATTATTAACGGAGGATGAAGCATTTTCTATACTGAAAATAATATACAAACTGCCCGAAGTAATTATAAAAGCCATGGAACGGAATGAGCCCTTTATTCTGACAAGACAAATTATCGACCTGGCTCAGGCCTTTAACAGATTTTATCACGAATATCCAATCCTGGTGGATGATCCTGAGCTTAAAAGGGCAAGGCTCTTACTGGTGCTGACAACCAAAAATGTGCTTAAAACGGGACTGGCATTACTCGGTATTAAGGCACCTGATAAGATGTAGATATAAGGCAGTATCCTGAAGATACTGCCTTTTTTTGTTTTGATATTCAATTATCAGCCAGTTCCAGGATTGCAGATGCATATATCCTGGTAATTAAGAGAAGATCATCTATTTCAATATACTCATCTTTTTGATGGGCCAGTTCCGGTCTGCCCGGCAGTAAAGGCCCGAATGCTACTGCCTTCTTTAAACCGCGAGCATAGGTTCCTCCGCCGATTGTTATGGGTTCTCTCATATCACCTGTATATTCCTGATAAACTTCCATTAATTTCTCTACCAGCGGATCACTTTTTTTAACATAAAGGGGAGCCCTGTGGGCAAGTTCATTATATTGAAAATTAAAATCATCACAGGTCTTTATAATCGAAGCAGAAACTGTTTCTTTATCAATCGTAACTGGATACCTTATGTCGATAAAAATCCTGACTGTTTCTAAAGAGAGCTCTATTTTTCCTACATTAAAGCTTAGATTCCCGGATTCAGGATCACTGAAATTACAGCCCATACGCTCACCGCTGGTCTCCATGCCTATTTTTTCACTGTAAAAATTCAATATATCCTTAATCTCATCATTAAAAACATCCAGTGTTTTTAAGAATAGCATTAATTGGGAAACGGCATTCAAACCCTTTTCCGGCAGGCTGCCATGGGCAGATATGCCTTAAGAATTTATAATAATACTGTCATTGCTTTCTTCTATCTCAAGTTTTACATTATTATCAGCAAGATATTCTGTAAGGGATTCTTTTATCAGTTCTCCTTCATCTGTCCTTATGACCGCCTGACAGAAATCAGGTACCATATTTACAGCATTTCCGCCTGAAATACTCAGGTATTCAACTTTCTCCGACCTGCCGGCATGAATCTTTTTTGATAAACAAATATGCAATATGCCTTTCTCTCCGTATATTACGGGAAATTCTGCATCAGGTGTAAAAGCCAGATCCGGCATATCCTCTTTTTCAAGATAATAAGCAAGCCCCTGCCAGTCATTCTCTTCATCAGTACCGAGAATCAGCCTGATTCTTTTGCCCGGTTCAATTCCACTATCTTTCAGGCATTTTAGGGCATATAGTACGGCAACAGCGGGGCCTTTATTGTCTATGGCACCCCGTCCGTAAATTTTCCCATCATGTATTTCCCCTCCGTAGGGGGGATAGGTCCAGCCCCGCCCTTCAGGTACAACATCCAGATGACACAATATACCTATAAGTTCATTGCCTTCACCTATTTCTGCATAACCGGCATAACCGTCAAGATTTTTTGTTTTCAGGCCCAGCTTTTCTGCAATATTCAGGGTAGTCTCCAGGCAGTCGTTTATTCCTTTTCCAAAGGGCATATTCTTTTCTGCCTTATCTTTAACGCTTTTTATCTGCAAAAGTTTCTGTGTTGATTTTATAATATCAGAACTTAATTCATTAATTTTGTCTTCAATATATTTTCTAATCTTTATCATCTCCCCTGAGACACATCAATTGTTTTTCCCTTTTTTATTGTTTAAAGCAGTTCTTCAAATCTAGTAATATATTCCCTGAACAAAGCTATGGCAGAATTCACCGACCCGGGTGTACTCATATCCACTCCTGCTGCTTTAAGAATATTTATTGGATAATCAGAATCCCCGCTCTTTAAGAAATTCATGTATTTCTCTACTGCTGAATCCCCTTCACTGATAATTTTGCTGGCCAGGGCTGAGGCAGCTGAAAAACCTGTCGCATATTTATATACATAGAAATTATAATAAAAATGCGGTATCCTGGACCATTCAAGGGCGATTTCATCATCAATTACCATCTCTTCTCCATAATAATCTTTATTTAACTGGTAATATATTTCATTGAGATATTCAGCTGTCAGAGGGACTCCTCTTTCTGCCTCATCATGTATAATCTTTTCAAATTCAGCAAACTTGGTCTGGCGGATTACTGTTCCCCGGAATTGTTCCAGATAGTTATTTATAAGATACCTTTTCATCTTTACATCATCTGTTTTTTCGAGGAGATAATGTGATAACAGGATTTCATTCAGGGTAGAGGCAACCTCTGCCAGGAATATTTTGTAATCACCATAAACATAAGGCTGATTCTTGTCAGAATAATAAGTGTGTATGGCATGCCCCATTTCATGAGCCAGTGTAAACACATTATCCAGGTTATCAACATAATTCAGTAAAACATAGGGATGAACTCCGTAACAGCTTGATGAATATGCCCCTGCTCTTTTCCCCCTGTTTTCATAAACATCAATCCAGCCCTCATTAAATCCTTCATTTAATATTTCTATATATTCTTCTCCCAGTGGTGCCAGTCCCCTTGTAACAATATCTTTTGCCTCTTCATAGGATATCCTTAGATCCAGCTCATCTACCAGGGGAGCATAGATATCATACATATGGATTTCATCCAGTTTTAAGACTTTTTTCCGTAAGGAAATATATCTATACATATCATCTATATTTTCTTTTACAGTATCAATCAGATTAACATAGATATCAACGGAAATATTATCAACATCAAGGGCTGCTTCCAGGGAGGAATTGTATTTACGGGCCCTGGCATGGAAAATATGCCCCTTTACATTTGTACTGAGTATTGCCGCAAAGGTATTATTAAATTCCTTATATTTACTATATAATGATGTAAAGGCATTTTTTCTGACACTCCGGTCTTTACTGATCATAAAGTCTATATATCTTCCATGTGTAAGCCTGACCTCTTCTCCTTCTTCATTTTTTATTACAGGAAAAACCAGATCAGCATTATTTAACATGCTGAAAATATTATCAGGTCCCTGTATTATTTCTCCGGACATTGCCAGTAATTTTTCTTCATCTGCACTCAAATAATGCTCTTTTTTCCTCATTATATTTTTCAAAAAATGGCCGTAAATTTTCAGCTCATTATTTTCCTCAATATATTTAGACAGCTCCTCTTTTGATAAGCTGATTATCTCCGGGATCATAAAAGAAGTGCTGCTTTTATATTCACTATAAATCCCCAGGGCGCGGTTTTCCAGCCCCTGGTATTTGCTGTTTGTTGTATCTTCATCACTTCTCATGTGGGCATAAGCATATAAACGGGAGACTATTTCATCAATTTCCATTATATAATAGAGGCCCTCATAAAGGCGGGTACTGGAAGTGACCAGATTGCCCTGAAAATCCTTTATGCTGATGAGCATCTCTTTAACTTTGTCAAAATCTTTTTCCCATTCTTCATCCGAAGGATAGATATCCTCCAGTTTCCATTTGTATTCTTCATTTATTTCAGATCTTAACGGTAATTCTTTAGCCAATTTCTTCACCTTCTTTATGTTTTTGCTCATGTTTAAGCAGCCACTGTTTTTTATCCAGACCACTGGCATAACCTGTCAGCTTTCCATTTACACCAATTACGCGGTGGCATGGTATTATTATGGGTATTTTGTTCTCATGGCTGGCCCTTCCGACAGCCCGTGCTGAATCGGGCATGCCGATTGATCTGGCAATTTCTCCATATGTTTTTGACTCACCGTATGGGATTTTTAAAATCTCCTGCCAGACCTTTATCTGGAATTCTGTTCCCTGTAATATTATTGGCACCTCAAACTTTTTTAATCTTCCGAGAAAATAATTATTCAGTTCTTTAAATAAATATTTATACACTATAAGATCAGCATCGTGTACCTGTGCTTTATTACAGTTGTTAATATTTTGTTCATTTTCCAGGAAAGATATCCCCAATACCCCTCTCTCTGTAAATCTAATATTCAGTATTCCCAGTGGTGATGGATAAGAAAAAAATGAATATTCCATAATCTACTCTCCTCTATAGAATCTTATTTCTTCAGGTATCTGATATTTTTGCAGAAAGAATGATATCAGAGTATAAGCCTCAGCACGGTTCAGTACTCTGTTTTCCTTCATATTTTCATAAATAGTATCAGCTATTAAACCATACTCATAAGCCTTTGCAAAATATTCATCCGGTTCTATTACTGATATCGGTTTGCTTACAGCTGCAATCAGTATCATGGCGGCCTGATCTCTTGTCAAAGGAACATTACTGCTTACAGCCTCCAGGCCTCCGGGAATCCAGTCATAGAGTATCGGAGCAGATTGTTGTTTCAAACCCTTTATGATAATATGAGCAAACTCGCGTTCTGTAATCGTTTCTCCCAGCCTGAAATCATTCTGGTAACCACCCATTATCAACCCCCAGGAAAGCAGATATTCGATATGTTTTATTGTTTCCTGATCATTGATTGTACCTATCAGATTACGGTTAATGTATTTGTTGTATCTTTTTAAAAGTTCATCTATCCCTGTTTCCATACGTATTTTACTAAAAAATTCTTTATTGATAATTTGCCTGCCCTCAATAATATCACCTATTTCCAGGCCAGTTTTTATAAGATAAGATACTATGAGGCCGGCAGCTTCTCCAGCAGCCATTCCTGTCGGTAAAACCCGGGCACTGGCGGCAGCCAGCGAGCTATACCCCGCACTCCTGCCTGCAACCAATAAATTCTCAAGATTCACAGGCAGTAAAGAACGGAAGGGAATACCGTAAATTTGCGGATTGAAAAGAACAAAACCATGGTATTCCGGTGTTGAAGCCTGGTAATCCAGAGGATATGAGGCCAGAGCAATAGTATCATCAGCTATCCGGTTATGTAAGAGATCACTGACCTTTAGCTGATACTTTGCGACCATATGTCTGCTCTCACGGACATACAATTCTTCTGGAAAAGCTAAAAGTACTGCATTTTCAAATCCTGATAAATTTCCTTTTAAAAATTCGAGAACATGCTCTGCTTCTTTTTCAGCACGCCGGTAAGCCATTTTGAGAGAATCAGGATTCACCGGATTAAAGTCAAAAACCAGTAATGCATTGATATAAACCTCACACACAGATCCTTTTTCTTCGATTACTATATTAAGTCCTCTCAGTCTTGTATTTTTATCAACAGGTTTATATAGATTGCCAATCTCCACAAATCCCCAGGCATTGTCCTGGTTAATATAGGAAGGGCCGAATTTATTGCTTCTGGCATCAACGGCCAGTCTCTGCCAGTTGACATTGCCTATATGGAGAACAAGTGTAGCAGCCATATATCTTTCCGGCAGTCCGATATCTGCCCCTCCTATAAAGAAAGGAGCTCCAGCCATCACCGCCAGATCAGCATCCTGGCTGGCATCTATAAAAAACATTGCCCCTATTTCCTGTAAACCTTTTTCTGTTTCAATAATTATACTATTTATTTTATCGTCAGTTTTTTTTACATTACATAATTTTGCATTACTAATAATCTCCAGCATTTCTTCATCTTCAAGCATTTTTTGAAAGATCTCCATGGCATCATTGATGGAAAAGGTGGTTTTCCCCCCGACCCTTTCATGCCACTCAGCAAAAAAACCCTTATTCAGGCTTTTCCCATCAGGCCCCTGGTTAATATCAAGAAAATTAAGAGCACCGTATGTCATAAGCCCGCCCGGTTTTTCTCTTTTTAACAGCAATAAGGTATTAATTCCTTTCCGGGCTGCAGTAATGGCGGCAGATATCCCTTCCGGTTCTCCTCCGTATACAACTAACTGATAAGTCTTTTCTGTAATACTTTGTTCTTCATTGGCTGCAAAACACATTCCGCTAAATTGAGCCAGAAAAACCATAATCATGATGAGCAAAAAAGAAAAATATTTTCTGGACATATAGGACCCCCTGTTTTTTAGAATCTGGCATTACCAGGAGTTCTCGGGAAAGGAATAACATCCCTGATATTACTCATGCCTGAGATATACATCAGTATTCTATCAAAACCCAGGCCAAAGCCGGAATGAGGTACAGTACCATATTTCCTCAGATCAAGGAACCACTGGTAATTATCAATATCCATCTGCATATCTTTCATCCTTTTTAGGAGAATATCATGTCTTTCTTCTCTCTGGCTGCCCCCGATTATTTCTCCAACCTTTGGTACCAGACAATCCACTGCCCGTACTGTCTTATCATCATCATTCAATCTCATGTAAAAGGCCTTAATCTCTTTCGGATAATCAGTGACCATAATCGGTTTTTTAAAGTGTTTTTCTGTTAAATATCTTTCATGTTCTGACTGTAAATCAATACCCCACTTAACGGGATACTCGAACTCTGCATCAGCTTTTTCCAGGATTTTAACGGCCTCTGTATATGTGATACGTTCAAAATCAGCACTGATTATATCTTCCAGGATTTTTATCCTTTCATTATCAATCCATTTATTGAAAAATGCCATCTCTTCTTTTGCTTCTTCCAGTGAATATCTGAAAAGATATTTTAGGAAATCTTCAATGATATCCATCATTTCATCCAGTTCACAAAAGGCCATCTCAGGTTCAACCATCCAGAATTCTGAAGCATGTCTCGATGTATTGGAGTTTTCTGCCCTGAAAGTAGGGCCAAAGGTATATACATCACCTAAGGCAGTGGCCAGAACCTCAGCCTCCAGCTGTCCGCTTACGGTCAACCCTGCCTTTACTCCAAAAAAGTCACTGCTATAATCTACTGAACCGTCTTCACTCAGCGGAAGGTTGTTTAAGTCCAGAGTTGTGACCTGGAATAAATCCCCTGCACCTTCTGCATCACTGGTTGTAATAATAGGTGAATGTATATAATAAAAACCCCTTGATTGAAAATAGCTATGTATTACATTAGCCAGTTTGCTCCTGAAACGGTTTATTACACCAAAAGTATTTGTACGCGGTCGTAAGTGGGCAATCTCACGTAAAAATTCAAAACTATGTCTTTTCTTCTGTAATAAATAATCAGCTGGAGCATCACCGATAATGGTTAACTCCTCTGCCTTCAGTTCCAGACTCTGTTCCCTGCCTTCTGATTCTTCAAGGTAACCCTTAACTCTTAAGCTGGTTCCTGTACTTATATTATCAAGCGGGAATTTCTCTGATTCCAGAAAAACAATCTGTAAATTATGAAGGGTACTCCCATCATTTAATTCAATGAAAGCAATATTCTTGGAAACCCTTTTTGTCCGTACCCAGCCTAAAACTACAATATCCTGATATTCCTCTCTGCTGATATTGTTATATAGAATATCCTTGATTTTTTTTCTTTTAAAATAGTCCATCTTACTTCCTCCTTATCTTCTGTGTTTCTCTTAAAAAAAAAGAAACCGATTCTTATAATTATTATAACCAGTTTATATTATTCTTTATCAATGGCAAAAAACCTTCTTTAAACATTAGTTTTTTTCAAGGAATATAGCAGATCTCCTATACTGTTAAAAGTAAAATCTATCTTTCCTTCAAAGGTATTTAAATCCTCTTTTTTTGTTTCACCACTCAAGACCAGAATAGATATGGAGCCGTCATTAATGGCGGTCTGTATATC